>JAEZDX010000430.1 GCA_023417975.1 Bacillota bacterium | reverse complement strand
ATAAAGGACTATGATGTGCATGTAAATGTGATAGGTGGCGGAAGAATAGACGGACCATCTGCAGGAGCAGCCATTACAGTTTGCATAATAAGCGCACTTTTGAATAAGCCGGTTAGACAAGATGTTGCTATTACCGGGGAAATATCTTTGAGGGGAAATATAAAACCTGTAGGAGGTATTTTTGAAAAAGTATACGGTGCAAGAAGAAAGGGAATCAGCTTGGTACTTGTTCCTGAAGATAACTATAAGGAAGTACCTGTTGGGTTAACCGACATAGAAGTAAAAGCTGTTACTCATATAGAGGAACTTATGAACTATGTATTCTAGAATAATAAATTAGGAGAGATGAAGTATGGAAAATAATGAACAGGTTACCGGCAGTCATAATAATACACCGGCAGCGCCCATACTAAGAAGCCTTCCTCAAAATATAGAAGCGGAACAATCCGTTATAGGTTCAATGATTATTGATAAGGCTTCCATAGCTCAGGTTATGGAAGTCTTAAAAAGTGAAGATTTTTATAGGGACTCTCATATGGTAATTTTTTCGGCCATATTGGAATTATTCCAAAGAGATATACCTATAGATTTAGTTACTCTCATTGAGCATTTAAAGGCTGCAGATAGACTTGAGGCGGCAGGTGGAATCACATATATTACTCAAATAAGTGATTCTGTTCCTACCACTGCTCATTTGCAGTCCTACATAAAGATTGTGGAAGAAAAAGCTATGCTTAGAAAGCTTATAAGGGCTTCTACGGAAATAATAGAAAATTGTTACGCAAAGCAAAACCAAGTGGAAGGGGTATTGGATTCTGCCGAGAAGAAAATATTCGATATCGCTGAAAAGAGATCCACAAACGATTTTGAACCTATAAGTGCCGTATTGGAAAGAGGCTTCATGGAGATTGAAAGACTCTTTAACAACAAGGGACAGCTCACAGGTGTACCGTCAGGCTTTAGAGATCTTGATGGCAAAACCTCAGGTTTTCAAAAGGGTGATATGGTACTTGTAGCGGCAAGACCATCTATGGGTAAAACTACCTTTGCCCTTAATTTATGTGAGAACGCCGCCCTTAAAAACGGTAAAAGTGTAGTTATTTTTTCTCTGGAAATGTCAAAGGAACAGCTGGCATATAAGCTGCTGTGTTCCCAGGCAAATGTAGATATGCTTAAGCTGAGAACAGGTAATTTGGAGGATAAGGATTGGGAGAATATAGCCCGTGCCTCCGGACCTTTAGCAGCAGCCAGGATATTCATTGATGATACTGCAGGAGTATCCGTAATGGAAATGCGTTCTAAATGCAGAAGAATTAAAATAGAACATGGAATAGATCTTATAATGATTGACTATCTGCAGCTTATGAGCGGAAGCTCAGGCAGTGAAAGCAGACAGCAGGAAGTATCGGAAATATCCAGATCTATAAAAGCTTTAGCAAAGGAAATGCAGTGCCCGGTTGTAGCATTGTCCCAGCTTTCCCGTGCTCCGGAACAAAGAGCTGATCATAGGCCGATGCTATCTGACTTAAGAGAATCCGGTTCTATTGAGCAGGATGCTGACGTTGTTATGTTTTTGTACAGAGATGAATATTACAACAAAGAAACAGAAGATAAAAATATCGGTGAATGCATCATAGCTAAGCAGAGAAACGGTCCGGTAGGTACTGTTAAGCTTGCTTGGCTCGGTCAATACAGTAAGTTCGGTAACCTGGATACAGTACATCAGGATGAACCGGCATATTAGTATATAGTATAGATATCCAACTTCAACTATTAATTTTGACTTGCCCGATAACCTGTTGATGATTCAAGATTTTCGAACAAGTCAAAATTAAGTTTACGCATTGGATATCTTCAAGAGATTGTCAATAAAGGCAGTCTCTTTTTTATTTGGCTATGTTTCAGAATAATGTTGAAAATATATTAATTTTTAAGGGAAGTCTGACTTCCCTTGTTTTACTTTACAAGAATAATATAATCTAAACATAACTAATTAATATTCTTATTTATGTCTTAACCATGTTTCATAATTTAATGCTATTTCTTGCACCTCATTAATAAATCTGCTGATATGGTATCCATCACAAACTGCATGGTGAACCTGTATGGACATAGGAATAAGTATTTTGTTATCCTGCTCAAAGTATTTACCAATAGTGAAAATTGGAAGTAAGTATCTTCCATCATTGTATATATTCAGATTAAATCCAGTAAAACTCACCCAAGGGATACTGGATACAGGGAATGTATTGGCTGGTTCATTTAATTTGGGAGTAAACTTCATGATGTCTCCATAGTTTTTGATATCATCAAGATAATTAGTATAAAAACATGAAAAACTTTCGTCATATTCTGTCCAAATACTTGAAAATGTTTCATTATACTTGTGAAATATAGTATAACTCGGACTCATACTATCCCAGTATCCTAAATTACCGTTTTCATCAAAACAAGTACGGAACTCTTTATGATTATTAACCACAGTTGCAAGGATATAAATTAGTGTTGGGTACAATTTAAGGTTTTTAAGTTTAATTTCCTGCAATAAATTTGTTATTTCTATATTTGCTGTCATGCTGTAAGTACATCTAACAGAATTCAAATAGTTTTCAAAGTATGGCTTTCTATTCCAATATTCAATATCTATTAAATTAAAGTTCATAATCTTAGCCTCCTAAAAAGTTTTTATTAACACATTTTAGAAGGCTGCTTTAATTGACATAATCATTTTGCACCCCTCTGTTATCTAAATAAATAATCTTTATGTTAAATTCGTTTATAAGTATGCGGTATATTTAATAAGCCTATTATATTTATAATGAACTTATACAAGTCCAATATATAATATATACACCTGTTTTACAAGTGTGTACTAAACTATAGTTTAATTATACGTTGTAAACCATTATATTCTCCATTTCTTGATACAGTTTCAGCATTCAATGAGGGCAGACTTTCCTTAGGCAAATCTAAATTTCTTAACTCCCTGTGTAACTTGATTTACTTGTGAACCTACTAAAACAATTTCCTCCAAGTAAGAATATACTTGTTCTTGTTGAGTTAAAGATAGTTTCTGAATATCTGAAATTAAAGAGGGTATACTTACCATAAGCTGACCTCCTAATCTATGAATTTGGCTTAATTATTGCACACCTCATAAAGACATATTATATTTCAACATTAATTTAAAATATAGCCTTTTACTTATATGAAATACCAGTTATTTGTAAGTGAATAGATAAATGCTCTATATGCAAGAAATATTTCATAAATGGACAATGATTTGGAATAAACAAGCTGTTTAGACCAATCGAACCGTTTACGTGAATAGATTTTTTCATTTAAAGTGCTATAATAAGTTGGGATGCAAATAAAATTGCAAAAATGATAAGGCGCTGACGGGGGATTGTTATGCAGACAAATAGCAATAGCTATATAAAACAGATTTACAATAATGAGTATTATAGCAAGTATAGTCATAATCTAATCACTTATAGTAACATCATATACGACAGATTTAGAACAAAGGAAAAGCTTAATGGATATTGGAGCTTTCAGGTAGATCCGTATGATACCTTTCTAAGATCCGAGTGGTTTAAGGAAAAGGTTAAGGATTGCGAAGGAAGAGATATACCTTGCGATTTTAGCTATGAAGACTGGGAGCAGGTATATGTTCCTGCTTGCTGGAACATGGTTGACGAAAAATACTTTTATTATGAAGGCACGGCTGTGTACACAAGAAATTTCAAATATGTTAAGAGAAATGAAGGAAGAGTTTTTATTAAATTCGGAGCTGTAAATTACGAGTGCAGAATATTTATAAATAAGCAGTTTATTGCGCTACATAAGGGAGGGGCAACACCCTTTTATATTGAGGTAACGGATTACCTGCAGAAGGAGAACAGAATTCATGTAGTAGTGAACAATATAAGAAGAAGAGAAAATGTTCCTACAGACAATATGGATTGGTTTAACTACGGGGGAATATATAGAGATGTAGAGCTTATGAGGCTTCCTAGGACCTTTATTAAGGCTTTTAGAGTTAATTTGGCTGAGGGCTCAAATCTTCAAAAAATTAAAGTGGAAATAGAAATTGATGGAGAAGCTAAGGACGGTAAAGCTAAGTTTAGCATACCGGATTTAAATATTAAAAAGGACATTAATATTGTAAACGGAAAGGGAACACTGGAGCTGAAGACTGCTTTGCAGCTTTGGTCTCCGGATAATCCTACATTGTATACCGTTCAAGCTGAATATGAGCAAGACGTTGTTATGGACAAGGTGGGCTTTAGGGAAATAGCGGTCTATGGAAAAGATATATATTTAAACGGCGAGCCTATTTATCTTAAGGGAATATGCTGTCATGAAGACAGTGTAGAAAACGGAAAAGCCATGACTGAGGAAGAATTTATAGAAAATATAAAGCTGGCCAAGGAATTGAACTGTAATTACATGAGGCTTACACAATGTCCTCATTCAGAAAGAGTTACAGAGTGTGCGGACAAACTAGGAATAATGCTTTGGGAAGAAATAGCTGTAAACTGGGATATCGATTTTGACAATTCGGTAACCTTGGAGGACGCAAAAAATCAGCTTAGAGAGCTTATAATAAGAGACTATAACAGAGCTAGTGTTGTTATTTGGTCTATAGGAAATGAAAATGTGGATACGGATGCCAGGTTAAGTTTCATGAAAGAGCTTGTAGGGACAGCAAAGGCGTCTGATAATACGAGACTTATAACTGCAGGCTGCTTTATAAATACGGAAAAAAGAGTCATAAGTGATAGATTGATTGAACACTTGGATGTAATAGGAATAAATGAATATTACGGATGGTATAACGGGGACTATGAAGAGCTCATAGAAACCTTCAAAAACAGTAAGCCGGACAGGCCTGTTATTATTACGGAATTTGGTGCAGAGGCTCTATCCGGACACATGGGAACAACCGATGAATTTTTCACTGAAGATTGCCAGGCAGAGGTTTATAGAAAACAGCTTGATATAATAAGCAAGGTGCCGTATATCAAGGGTGTGAGCCCTTGGATACTGTATGATTTCAGAAGCCCAAGAAGAACAAATAAGTTCCAGAAGGGCTATAATTTAAAAGGCCTGCTTTCTGCAGATAAAACTCACAAAAAGCTTGCTTTCTGCATATTTAAAAAGTTTTATGTTTAATAGAGGATGTTTGATAAATGCCATCATTTATCAAACATTTTTTTTAATCTCTTTTCAGTCAAAAATATTATAAGCATAAGCGATATTAGGATGAAAGCTATGGATATAAAAACAACGGCTATAATATTTTCCTCGGAACAGCCAAAGGTAAAGCCCAATAAAACAGTGACTAAAAGAGAGAGTAAGGAAAGTTTCATAAATAGGGCCATTGAATATTCGTTTGCTTCCTTCCAAGCTTCAGAATTTGCCATGGATCTCTTTGTCCTATACCCGGCAAGAGAGTTTATGCTTTTTGGAGGAAACTTATACAGTAAAAAAGCAGTCAAAAGCATACAAAAAGGCAATAAAGCTTCTAATAGAATATACATCATATCTTATCTCCTTTAATTAATAAATTTTAGTAATCTATAGCTGTAGACAAACGGTACAGCAGTCATCATTATATATATGAGTGGGCTTAAGACTAATGTGAAAATTAAAGGTGCACTGCTGAAGGCAACAGACAAAACAATCAAAGCGATACCTCCAATTATCCATGAACGAGCTGCAAATCTTTGAGTCTTCAGCCAGACAGTTTCGTCGGAAAGAGTGGCTCCCGTTCTGAAGCCTGAAAATCTGCTGGGTCTGAACTTTGGCATATAGTTTCCGATTACTATGGCCAGCAGGCCTAATACAAAATTACTAATATTAAAAAGAGTATTAGTGTGAAGAGTTTGTATATTTGCCGATACTAATAAAAAGTAAATGCTTAGTATAGAGCTTAACAATACAGTGAAGAAGGTGACGGCGTTCATTACTAAATAACTTGTCTTTGAATTGCTTTCTTGCAAGCTTAAAGTAAATTTCACAATAATAAAGGATATAAGCTTTATAAACATAAAACCTAACAAACTGCCGCTGCATAAAAGTAAAACCTCATAGCTGGAGCTTGATACAAATCTGTCCGCTGTTCCGCTTAAATTATAGTGTATAGGAATTGATTCCGGCAGCTGAGAGTGCAAGTAAAAGTAAACCACAAAAGGTATTAAACATATAATCAGTGATAGTAAAGTTAAAAAGTTAATCCTTTTTTTCATGATAATCCTCCTTAAAAGAAAATATCCATTTCACAACATCGTCCAGAACTGTAGAGTTAAGCTCATAATATATGTACTTACCGCTGCGTTCTATGCGGACAAGATCTGCCTCTTTTAGTACGGAAAGATGGTGAGATACCGTAGCTTGGGTCATATCAAACCTAGAGGATATATCACCTGCAGTCATTTTTCCGTTCTTCAGCATTTCAAGAATTTGACGTCTATAATCATCCGATAAAGCTTTAAAAGATTCTCTTATTCCCAATGTAAACCTCCAGTTATAACATTTAGAAAAATATCATTTAGAAATATTTCTAAATGTAGTATATACCTAAATATTACAATTGTAAATATACATATAAAAAAGCCTGACACTGATAATGTGCCAAGCTTTTGAAATTTAAATTAAAAATCAGTTTGATGAAGAACCTTCTGTTAAACTAATAAGGTCATATAGCTGACCGAATTGTCCTCTGCCAAAGCCGCCTCTGTTTTCGCTATTGGAATTTGCATTTTCTGTATACTGCTCAGCGGAAACTAAAGTACCGTTTTGTGTTACCCAATTCATAATTTCACTGTTGGGACTACTTCCTCCTCTGCTCATGCCCATACCGCCTTCTGCCATGACATATCGTACCTCACCGTTTTTTTGAAGCTGCTTAAATTCATCAAGAGTTATTGGCTGGATATTTCCCTTAAAACCGCCAAGAGACATTACAGCTTCTCCGGTTTTGATAATTATATCGGAAGCCGAATTGGAGTTTGAAACAACGAGCAAGTACTTCTGCTTTTCTGTTTTATTATTTAGTAAGAAATCTGTTAAATCCGAACCGCTATGGTCCGCTGAAACCGGTGAAAATCCGGCATTCATTCGAGGCCCTCGTGACGAGTTATCAGTTAACAGCTCAAGCCCAGCTGCAGGCATAGAACCGTTCACAGGGTAAAATATTGTAGCCGCTGAACCGATAAGCGGAGTTATAATAAGCCCAACCAGTGCTAAGGAAAGTGCGGATTTCTTTATTATGGAGCTGCTGCCTTCGTTTATGCGTTCACGTGCATCAGAATTTTGATTTGTAAGGTTGAGTGAGACTAATACAATGGAGGCTGCAAAGCACAGTATTGCTACAGGGAGTATAGCAAAGCTTACAATGGTGGAGCTGCTTTTAAAGTAAGCCAGCAGCATAAGCTGTATAGTGCCGTTTATAAAAAGAGATAATGGCAGTATCCAAGCTTTTAATCCACCTTCCTTATAAAAGTTCCACATGGAGGAAATACCAATTCCCGCTAAAGCTGCAATTGGTGGGGCAAGCATAGTGAGATAATAGGAATGGAATAAACCTGTATTGAAGCTAAAATATATAAATTCAGGGAAGAACCACATAAACCATAGCATCAGGGCCTGCTTTTTCTTGTTATTCAATTTAAAATTAAGCTTTTCTCTGAAAGCAGCTGCCAAGAAGCCAAGAATTGCTAACGGAAGAAACCATACGATTTGATCCGATAATATGTTCCTTGAGAACAGCCTTGTAAAGCCTGCAGGAGTTTCTGCACCAAAGGTGCCCTGTAGTGCTGATCCTCCTCCGAAGCCCATAGGAGCGCCGCCGCCATTGGGACTAAAGGAATTACCCCTATTTTGTGGAGGTCGCTGCATATCCGAGTCGGTGCCGTCTGCTGAGTCATTCTGATCCCCCCTTGGAGCAAAGCCGCCATTATTACCTTGCCCAAATCCATTGGGAGCATTTCCTCTTGAACCTCTCATTCCATCCTTATTAGTATTGCTTAGGCCAAGCCTTTCAAGGCCGTTGTGACCGATAATAAGCTCCATGACAGTATTATTTGTACTGCTGTCAACATAGGGCCTGCTGCTTGCAGGTACGAGATCCACTATAATGGCCCAGGACAAGGACACAGTAATTAAAATAACAGAGCCTGCAGCCAAATGCAGTAATCTCTTTTTTAACGATACAGCCGAAGTAAGAAGATAAGTAATATACACAGTAGGTACAAGCATATATGCTTGAAGCATTTTTACATTAAAGCCGATGCCCACAAAAATCATACTGAGCAGGATATATTTAATTTTACCTTTTTCTGCTGCTATAGAAAGGTAGTGGCAAGCAATAAGCAAAACCATAACAAGAATATTATCAACGGTATTGTTTCTGCTGTCTGCTACAAAAACAGGTGTTATTGCAAGAAATAATGCTGCCAAATGTGCCGCCATAGAACCAAAGGACTTTCTTACAATATGAAATATGAGTATTACGGAGATAACGCCGGCAAGAGCCTGGGGCAGTAATAGGCTCCAACCGCTAAAACCGAACAGCTTGGCGGACAGTGCTTGCAGCCAATAGCCTACAGGGGGCTTATCTATGGTTACAAAGCCTGCCGGGTCAAAGGATACAAAGAAAAAGTTTTTAAAGCTTGTAACCATGCTTCGTACCGCAGCGGCGTAATAGGAATTGGCTGTGCCTTCTATGCCTAAATTCGAGAAATTTAAAACAGAAGAAAGCAGTACAATCAGTAATATAGGAATATGCTTTTTAGTGATTTTTATCTTTTTCATCTTATACCTCATTATTATCCTTTACATTAAATTTTAGGGGTTGGTACTCAGTAGTTTCCATTATAGAAACTAATTATAGAGCACAGTTGTCGGAGGAGTATCAAAAAGTAGTGTGAAATTTATGTGATGAAAAGGGTCAAAACTATTTTTATATAGGTAATGGCTGAATATTGAACTTATGAGTCATTACACAATTTCACACATTTATTTAAAATTATTACCACAATGGCTATTTATAATTAGAGTATAACATGTAAAGAGGTGAAAAAATTGAAGAGAAAATTTGTCATTGGAGCAGTGAGTGTATTGACTATAGCGGCATTGATGTTTACAGGCTGCGGCAGGCTCAGGAATAAGATAAAAGAAGTCAGAGCAAATAATACTACGCAGCAAAGCAGTAAAGCTAATAAAGAAGATAGTGCAGCAACAGCGGGTAAGGATGCAAAGAACATATCAGACTCGGATTTAATGAAATCTGAGGCAGAGGATGAGGGGGTTCAATTGGATTCTGCTGAGGATGTTTCTCAGCAGCTTAGTTCCGAGGAGCTTGATACATTACTTAACGACAAGGATGAACTAAGTGACATACCTACAAGCTTTAATGTAAAATAATCAAAAAATAAGGAGGAGATATACATGAAAAAAATGATATCATTTTTACTTACACTGGCATTAGTAACCGGAACATCCACCATGGCCTTTGCAGAGGGCAGCGATAATACAGCAACTCAGGAGGCTTCAACAGCTCAGAGTACAAAGCTTACACCACAAGAACAGCAGGCAAGGGATGAATATCTGAAGGTACATTTTGAAGATATGAACAAGCTTGTAGATTTAAG
>JAEZDX010000394.1 GCA_023417975.1 Bacillota bacterium | reverse complement strand
GAAAGGACCTTTTGCCATAGTATGTTCAGGAGGGGCATATTTGTATGTTGCAAATCCTTCTGAAGCGTTTCCTGTTGCAAAGCATTTGAAGGACATGGATATAAGTGTATTCGTCTTAAAATACCGTGCAGGAATGGAAGGTGCGGTTCAAAAGGCTCAGGAAGATCTGCATAGAGCTATCGGCTTTATTATGGAAAATGCAGATAAGTTTCAGGTTGAGAAGAAATATAGTGCCTTCGGTTTTTCTGCAGGAGGGCATCTTGTTGCAGAATTGGGAACAGATAATAAAGGATATAAGGCCTATGGACTACCGAAGCCTCAGATGCTTGGACTAGGTTATCCACTAGTAGCCTTTGATGGTATAGATCAAGGAATTAAAAAAATTATGTTTGGAGAAGAAGAAAAAGAGGAATTGCAGGAAGAATATACTCCAATTCATCATCTTAATACTGACTATCCGCCAACATTTATATGGCATACTGTAGAAGATGCTACAGTACCCTTTGAAACAAACGGCGCCGAAATATATAGACTCCTTACTGATTTAAAGATTCCAAGCACATTAAAAAGGGTGGAACACGGTCCTCATGGATTAGGACTTGGCCGAGGCAGTGAGGCTGAAGGCTGGTTGGATGAAGCAGTAGCTTTCTGGAAAGAACAGATGTATTAAGCTAGTAATTTGTATCTCATTATATAGAATATTGTAATATACTTTTTGAGTTGTGGAATACAGGCTTAGGGCCTGCATTCCAATTTACCTGTGACATCTTCGTACCAATCTGGTTGAATAACGTCAATATGACTTTGCTCTGAAGAGTTTAGATTCAATTTTTTAAGATGGATACCATATAATTTACTGTTAAAGCCACTGCAAAAGTAGTAACTGAGGTTAGTATGATCTCTGATAACACTCCATTGTGTCCAATCGAAGGAACCAGCAGGTATCTGTGGAGCTGAAACAATAACTGTACCTATTGGAACTGCCAAAGTCTGTATAATCTGTTTTGCTACACCTATTGCTTCTTGAGTGGTTTGGGGATTGAAAGCAGTACGGCGCAGAAAAGCCGCTCTTACAAAACGGGCTTGAGGTGATATATCACCTGGGATACCAAGCTGGCCGTTAGTACTGATTAATTCGTTGCAGACAAGGGTAGTTGTGTTTTCTAGACTTAATTGGCTATAGAAATTATTATTTGTGAGCTGCCAGTCATAAGTCGGATCGTTGGTCAAAACTCCAAGCCTGCTTGTATATAGCTTCATCTCTCCGTCTACAAATTCAATAATCAAATGATTTCCGTATATATCACTTACAATATAATGCAGAAGACTTGAAATGTCTTCTTCCGGAAGAAGCTCACTAATATTAACTATTGTTATTTCAGAAAGAGCTTGTTTAACTTCCTGGATATTTTTAAAGTTCCCTAAGATATAGGAAACTAAATTTGGATTATAGAGTATAGGCTTACCGTATTTTCTTTTTGGATACTTACTGCTGAATAAGGATAAACAGGCGGCAGAAAGTCCGGTCTCATTCAAGCCATCGGAATAGGCTATTGGAATTAACTTCGTTGTTATTCCTATGCCAATAAAGCTATACTTATTTATCCAGTGCATTTCTCCAGGTAAAGACGATTCGGGAAAGAACTGCCCACGAGGCACAAAATTTGCAATGGAAGAGTTGAAATTATCTTCCGTAAACCAATCCAGGGTTCGTGCTGATATTAGTGCATCATCTTTAGATTTACGTGGGATAGTTACATTAGTACACATTTTTTTCACTCCTAAGTTTATTTTTCTGTCGAATTCTTACTATATATATATTCGCTAAAAGATGAATTTGTTCATATTGACAAAAAATACAAATGGAGTATAATAACAATAAATGCAGAGAAGAGGAAAGTAGCCTTAAGAATACTTTTACAGAGAGCTTCATTTGGTGAGAGGAAGCAATGGATATTAAAGCGAAAATGGCCTCAGAGCGGTGCACCGAGATTTTTATATAAAGTTAAGGCTGCAACGGATTCACCCGTTATAGTGATAGAGTATAATCATATGAGGAATATGACGTACTTGATGAGATGTATATTGCAAAATATGCATGAAATAGGATGGTAACACGAAGCTTAGCTCTCGTTCCTAAGATTGTTTTCTTAGGAATGAGAGCTTTTTTAAATTTAAAGAGGAGGAATAGAGAATGTATATTTTTATCGGAGGTGCATGGCCATATGCTAACGGTTCGCTACACATAGGCCATTTAGCGGCATTATTGCCGGGAGATGTAATAGCAAGATATTTTAGGGCAAATGGAGACAATGTTCTGTATGTATCGGGGAGTGACTGCCATGGAACACCTATAGCAATTAGAGCAAAAAAAGAAGGAGTATGTCCAAAGGATATAGCAGACAAATATGATGCAGAATTTAGAGAGTGTTTTAATAAGTTAAATTTTTCTTATAATTATTATGGCAGGACGGATGATGAATTTCATAAGAAAGAAGTACAAGAGGCTATAGTTTTACTATATAATAAAGGATTGATTTATGAAAAGGAAGTAGAGCAAATATACTGTGAGCATTGCAAGCAGTTTCTACCTGACAGGTATGTTGAAGGAGTGTGTCCAAAATGTAATTCAACAGCACGTGGAGACCAATGTGATGCTTGCGGGACTTTACTTGAGCCGTTAGAACTTTCCCATAGAAAGTGTAAGTTGTGCAATAATACACCTATAGTGAAAAGTACAAAGCAGTTATATTTTTCTTTATCAAAATTTCAAGGCATTATTAAAGAAAACCTAGAGAAAACAAAAGGAAATTGGAGAATTAACGCAGTAAATAATACAGAAAGGTATTTAAATGAAGGACTATGTGATAGAGCTATCTCAAGAGATTTATCCTTAGGAATTGATATACCTATAGAAAAGTTTAAAGATAAAAAGGTATATGTATGGATAGATGCAGTATTAGGATATTTAACAATGAGTAAAAAATGGGCATTGGAAAATCATAAATCATATGAAGAGTTTTGGAATGAAACTGCTATTGCATATTATATTCATGGTAAAGATAACATACCTTTTCATTCTATAATTTTACCTTCCTTAATAAAAGGAATAGGATACGGTAAGTTACCTGATAGGATAATATCAAGTGAATACTTAACCTTAGAGGGTAAGAAAATATCCACAAGTAATAACTGGGCAGTATGGGTACCGGATATAATAGAACGTTATAACTCTGATGCGTTAAGATACTTCTTCCTAATTAATTCTCCTGAAAAAAGAGATACGGATTTTTCTTGGAGAGAATTTGTAAATAGTAATAATGGCGAGTTATTAGGGGCGTACGGTAACTTTGTTAACAGAACTTTAGTTTTTGCTAAAAAATATTTTGATAATAAGATTCCTGAGGGAAAAGCAGATATAAATATAAAAACACAAATAGATATTTTATATAATGTTATAGGAAAGCTTATCGAACAGGGAAATATAAAAACTGCACTTGAGAAAGTTTTTGAGTTTATAAGAAGTGCCAATAAATATTTTGATGAAAATGCACCATGGACTACTGTAAAAGATAATTTGGATGCTTGCGGTAACACAATATATAATTGCATTTATTCAATAGCAAATTTATCAAACTTACTGACACCTTTTTTGCCGGAATCTTCTCAAAAAATAAAAGTATGGCTGTCTATTGAAGAGGATAAATGGGAAGAGATTGAACCAAAGAGAGGAACTTCAATTGGGGAAGTTGCAATATTATTTGAAAGGCTAGATAAGAAAATAATAGATGAAGAGAAAAACAGTTTGTTGAGCTGCAACAATTAAATGATTAATTTATGATATACTTTCATTGTAGACTAAATTACAATGGCAGAAAATAGTATGCTAAAATAACTATAAAATGATTATTTATACCAATGGAAAAGAGGACAGTATATGATAGAGAAAGTAAATGAAAATATTCCAAGGCATGTTGCTATTATGATGGATGGTAATGGAAGATGGGCAAAAAGAAGATTGATGCCGCGTAAAATGGGACATCTAGAAGGCAGCAAGAGAGTTGATGAGATTTGTGAAAGTTTTTATAAATTGGGAATAAAGTACCTAACAGTATACGCCTTTTCAACGGAGAATTGGAACCGTCCGAAAGATGAAGTTCAAGGAATTATGGACCTGTTTGGAAAGTATTTAGTTGAGAAAAAAAGTAAATGTATTCGAAATAACACACGTGTTCGAATTATAGGTAATAGGAATAGGTTAGATTATGATATTCTTAGAAAGATTGAAGAAATTGAAGAAGCGACAAAAGGGTGCAGTGGTTTAAATTTGCAATTAGCTGTGAATTATGGTGGAAAAGATGAGATAGTAAGAGCAGTTAATAAAATTCTTTCATGCAAGGAACACTTTAGCAGCATTACTGAAGATGAATTTTCTTCCTATCTGGATACTAGAGATATTCCTGAGCCGGATTTGTTTATTAGAACTGGCGGTGATAAAAGATTATCTAATTTTTTATTATGGGAGATGGCATATACGGAGTTTTACTTTTGCGATATATTATGGCCTGACTTCAGTGAAGAAGAATTGAAAAAAGCAGTAAGTGAATTTTCCGGGAGAGAACGTAGATTTGGAGAAATAAAAGGATAGCTGCTAAGAAATTTCTTTAATACACCTATAACTTTTCATATGTCACCACTGTATAAAATTACTGGGGTTAATTTATAATATAGACTTGACATAAGAAAATTAATAATCTGTGTGTTTATTAAGATACCATGCTATTTAAATAAGTGGTATCTTTTTTGTTTTTAGTCATTAAAGGCATTGATAAGCCACATATACGAAGGCTTTATAGCCAATCCTAGTCTATGTTAAATTGAGTAAAATGTGTTATAATTGTACATATAATAACTAAATTTTGAAGTTATTTATGACACTTTTAGAAACATGAACCTTTAAAAATAATTTAATGAGGTGGAAAATGAAAAAACTATCAAAGGCTAATTTTCTAAAGATTAAGAATTGGATTTATAGAAATGCCAGACCTCTTGATTTGGCACTGTGGCAATATCATTTTGAGAAGGGTAATAAAGAAAACGTTCTTTCTATATTACAGTATTATCAGAATGAGGATGGAGGATTTGGTAGCGCTATTGATGCTGATAATTGGAATCCTAATTCCACACCATATAACACACAAATTGCAATCAAAATGCTAAGACAGATAGACTTTACTGATATTGAGCATCTTATATATCAAGGCATTTTTCGTTATCTTCAGGCCACGGAATATAAATCTGAGCATGGATGGTTCTTCACAATACCATCTAACGATAACCATCCTCATGGTGTTTGGTGGAGCTACAATGTTGAGACAAATATATACCAAAATGTAGGAACAACTGCAAGTCTATGCGGCTTTATTCTTCGGTATGGTGAAAAGAATTCCACGATTTATGAGCTTGCAAAGAAATATACTGTAATGCTAATTGATAGACTAAAAACGGAGACAGTTCATGGAGATATGGGTGTGGGAGGATATTGTGAATTACTTGAGGATATTGAGAAGGCTGAATTGACGAAGGAATTTGACTATTCCTATTTAGCTGAAAGGGTACATTTTCTAGTAACAGAGAAAATACAAAAAGAAAAAGAAAATTTTATGGCTAATCCTTTGGAATTCATACTTTCACCGCAAAGTAAGTATTATTGCGACAACGAGAAAGGAGTAAACTCAGCTCTAGATACTATAATTGAAAGCATACCAGAAAACGATGTGTGGCCAATCCCTTGGGAATGGTATAATGAATACACCGGTTCCAAATACTTTGCAATTAGCGAAAATTGGTGGAAAGCTGCTAAGGCAATGGAAAAGCTTATGCAGTTGAGAAGCTTTGAACGCTTGGAGTTTTAGGTATATATAATTATTTGATTGAAAGGAATGGGCGGTATGAAAAGAAAAAATATAATAATTGCAGTTATTCTTATATTAATCAGTGCTTCGGTTTACATATGGATATCTACAGCTTATATTAATAAAGGAAACTATAGTAGACGTGCGTATGATCTAGTGTATAAAAACAAATCATCTTCTACTGCTAAAGCGGCTAAGGTTACTTTAGTAAAGCTGAAGGATGAGCCGTGCACTACACCGCCGGGATTAGGCTATAAGCTAAATCGCTATTTACTATTTCTAAATGGTGGACATGCAGTACGGGTAGAAATCAATACGGATATGGACGGTCTTCTGGGACCTATAATTGTATATTACAATCCTTTTACCAAACAACCTGTTGGCAGTGTTTTAAGAATGTAGATCAATTATCTGAATTTTATTTATATAAATATGAAAATAGAAAACAATAGATACATAAGCTTTATTTGGTTGATAAAAAGCATATATATTTATTATTTTTTATGAAAGAATAATTATTTTATTAGTAAATTATTTCATAGAATTTACTAAAATTTTTGCACTCTTTTTATCCCATTTATAATAATGTAACAAACTAAATAGGAGGATTTAAGGTTTATGCAGAAGGAAATCGGTGATATTTATGATTTAATAAAAGAAGCTCATAGGCAGATGTATAGGCTTTGGCTTGAAAATATACTATTTAGCTGGAGATGGTGGATAGGGCTTGCACTGTCAATAATACCATGGCTAATATGGATTAAGTATAGAAAAAAAGACAGTACGGACAGACTATTGCTTGCCGGAGCAGTTACTATAATAATTACCTCTTTTTTTGATTTCATAGGGTCTTGCTATAAGCTTTGGTATTATGATTCAAAGCTTATTCCCATTATACCCACATATTTACCTTGGGATTTTACATTATTTCCTGTTAGTGTAATGTTTTTGTTGCAGATTAAGCCTAATGCTAATCGCTTTCTAAAAGCTCTTGTGTTTTCAATTTCCTGTGCATTTATATTTGAAAAGTTTTTTAAATTGGCGGGATTTTACTTTGAAGTAAACTGGAATTCCTTCTACTCCTTTCCTATTTATTTTTCCATATATTTAATAGCAGATTTTTTTAGTAGGAGAGATAATTTTAGCAGGTTAACTTAATGAAAATAAAAATATAAACTAATACTGGTGTCTTTCGTGGAATATAATGTATGATATAATTACTAGTAACTAGTCTTCAATGGTAAAAAGTCTAATTTTAAACGCAAAATCAATTATCAACTTAGTCAGCGGAATATTTTGTTTAAGGGCGTTATTCGCACTTTATTGTATCGTAAAGTTCAAGGAAAAGAAAGTAAGTAATTAATGGATAAGATAGTTGATGAAGGGATTGATATTTTGGAATCGGTAGTATATAAAAAACGGATTTTATTAGCTATATAGTAATAGCCTGTATTTTCATATATTTCATTTATAATTGGAATTTAACAAAACTGTTAAAAAATAATTCGTAGCTTTAACAGAATTGATAACTGGGCTGAATAAAAGAGCTGTCGTGGCAGGAGTGGAAAAAGAACTAACCTCATAATTTCGTGGTTAATTCTTTTTAAAAATATAGCTATATAATAGTAGTTTATATAATGAAGCAAAGATCGTGTAGTTTCTTTCTATACATTTATTTTCTGTTCTATGGATTCATCCTTCTCGTAGATACCTCTTACCATGTCCTCAATATCCGGTGGCTTAATTGTAAAATCATTGATTTCATAGTTTTCACTAACAATACCAACTACCTGAGAGGTTGTCAGATTGGAAGATTGAAAACTTATAACCAAACGGTGGTCTTTATCTTCCATAACTCTAATGTCTTTATGCTGGATAAGTTTATCTGAAGTTCTATTGGAATACGTAAATTCTGCCATTGATTGTTTAGTATGTTCCTGTTTGAATTTTTCCATAGAACCATCGAATATAACGGATCCCTTAGCCAAAATAATTATTCTTTTACATACGCTATCCAGATCTTTCATATCATGAGATGTTAATATAGTTGTGGTACCATTAAGTCTATTTCTTTCTTTAATAAAATCTCTAATATGGTGCTTAGCTAATACATCAAGGCCTATAGTTGGCTCATCTAAATATAAAATTGGGGGTTCATGCAACAGCGATAATGCTATCTCAGCTTTCATCCTCTGCCCTAAGCTTAGCTGCCGTACTGGTGTTTGATAAAAATCCTGCATACGCAACATTTCCACAAACATCTCCACATTTCTTTTGAATATAATGGAATCAATACGATATATTTCTTTATTCAGTTCAAAGCTATCCACCATGGGTAAATCCCAATTCAATCTGGATCGCTGTCCAAAAACCACACCGATATTACATGCATTTTTTTCTCTTTTAAGATATGGACATAAGCCTGAAACAGTTATGCTGCCAGAGGATGGAAACAGAATTCCTGACATCATTTTAATAGTAGTGGATTTACCCGCTCCATTCTCTCCGATAAAACCAATGGATTCCCCAGAATCAATCTCAAAAGATAGATCCTTTACTGCATGAACGATTTTTGTATCAGGTTTAAAAATGTTTCTCAATACATTTTTTGCACCCGCACGCTGCAGGATTACTTTATAATCTTTACATACATGATCAACCTTAATTAATGACATAAAAATCTCTCCTATTTATTTTATGATCCGCTACTTTTATATTGCTTTGAGCTTGTACAGAAAAAGAAACATGATATTGCGAAAAATAAGATAGAAAATAAAGGGCAAAACTTAACTATATTTTCATGGAATATAAAATCCCCTTTTCCTAATAAGTATTGTAAAGGATAATAATTAATAAACCCATAGGGTACAAATACCGTTGCGATAATTTGAATGATTCTTGGAAATATGGATATGGGATAGTAGGATACTTCCCTGAAAAAGTACATTATATTAGACAGTGAATCAATCTTGGTAACAAGAAATGCAGAGCCGCATACAATTAAGAAAAAACCTGCATAAATCAAGCTGCCGAATAATAAAATTTTTATAGTACGAAGCAGTACTAGTATTGTAAATTGAATATGTAAAGCATGAAAACAAGTTGTTATTATAATAATGGAAAGCACCATATGTGCAATATAATTACAAATAAAACTACTGCTAATTAAATACGGCAAAATCTTTACAGGTTTAACTAACACATCATCAAAATTACCTTCTCGTATTTGCCTCGGTAGGTTATTCATAATATTAAAGAAAAAGGTTCCGGCTATACCATAAGAAAACAAACTAAATGAGTAAAGTAACATCACTTCATAAGCATTCCAACCGTTCATATTATTAAATGCCAAAATCATAATCCACATTAATAGAAATGTAACGGCATAATCTAATGCTTGGGAAATGCAATTGATTAAAAAGGACCAACGATAAGTCAGCATGCCTTTAATCGCTTTTCTCGTAAAAATGTAAGTTAGACGTATATACCAAAATACATTTTTCAATATTATTAACCTCCCTGTATCATCAATTTGTGCCTTCCGCTATTCCATATGAGTGTAACCGCGCCAAATAAAAACATTATCCATATAAGCTGCATAAAAAGAACGAACATAATCTCATTATAATTCTTTGTGTTCAAAAGGATGGAAATAGGCTCAAAGACAATATATCTAAACGGTAAGAAGTTAGATAATGTTTTTAGACCTTTTGGGAAAAACCATAATGGAACCAAGGTTCCAGAAAACAGATTTAACAGAACACTATTTATGTTATTTAAGAAAAAAGAATTACGAAACCATATAACACTCGATCCAAACAGAAAGTTATATAAAAAATTGATAACAATTCCCATCGCTACTGAGATTCCATACATTAGAAAATTAAAAATTGTAATATTTACATGAAAACCAAAAAATAAAATAGCAACGGTGACAGAAGGTATAACTCCATAAATAGTCCAAAACAAATTTTTAGTTAATGAATTAATGAACATATACTTCTTCAATCCAATGGGCAACAGCAGATTCGAGGATATGGAGCCGGTCAATACACCATTGTTCAAATCATTCATAACAGTGGTTTTCGTGACTCCTTCTGTAAAACCGGCAAGAATACTATATACAATCATATCATTCAATAGGATACCGTTCACAGCCTCTGAATTGATACCATAAAGTCCTTTCCATATATACACCTTTAAAACAATATATAGAAAGGCAAATAAGGTGCTTACTATATAATCGAAACGAAAGATTGATTTCTCTTTAAATGAAATTGCTAATATTCTTTTACAAAGCCCCATTTAAAAAATCTCCTTGTCATTCAGCTAGAGTAATAAAACTGATTGTTTCTTCTAACTTTTATTTATCATCATAAATGTTGCTAACTCAAGAGTACAAACATTTTATTCATTCTCTGTAACTTTGTCACCAAAACATTTATCATATAATACTTCTTTATCAAGATCATGGTTCATTCCGTTATAATATCTACCGGAATGTACTATGAATTCTAAAACAGTATAATCCTCATCGTCCACACCTTTTGGATAATATCGAATATCTGTATCATGCCACAATAATTGTTTCATATCGTGATCATGATGTACGAGCATTTTGCCATTTAACATAAGTCCTTTGAAATTCGTTGAATCGCTAATATATAAACATGTTTTCGGTCTTTTACTTAATTGTTGAACATGATGTGAAGAGGTATTCGATGAAAAATAGAACGATGACAGTCCTTTGTGAAAATTACAAAATACCATTTTCGTTTGTGGATTGTCCTCATCATCAATATAGGAAATATGAGCAAATTTAGTTTTCTGTACAAGATTCCATAATTCATTCTTTAAATCTTCCATAGCTTTATTCATAATATAACCTCCTAGATTTACCATTTTAAACTTTAATTAGTGAAGGATTCAATGGTATAATTAAGTATTATTTATGGTTTTGATCTTCCCATTTTTGAAGGTTTTCCAATACGTGCTGAAGCTTATTATCGAAAGCTTTAATTTCTTCGTCAGAAAAACCCTCATAAAATATTTGATTCATATGAGCAGTTACTTCATCATATTTTCTATTTAATGATCGGGCTTTATCGGTAAGCGTAATAAGTATTTGCCTTCGGTCATTGGGGGCATTGTTTCTTTGAATATATCCTCTTTCTTCCATACGGTCCAACATTGTTGTAAGAGATGTTTTTGCAAGGGACGTTCTAGAACCAAGCTCACTTATAGGCAGATTATCTTGCTGCCATAGCACATACAGTATTCGTCCTTGGGGACCATTAAAATCGTCAATACCGTGGCACTTCAACAACTTTTCAAATATCCTTCCCTGTGTTTGTTTAATTTGAGATACTATAAAACCGCCGCGGGTTTTTTTAATCATAAAATCATCCTCCCTATATAGGATAGTCCTATATAGTACTAATGTCAACAGATAATTTACAAAAATAGCAATTTATAAAATTATTAATTATAAGGAGAGTGCAAAACATGGAGCTACAGATTATAAAAGGAAATGAAGAGTACTTAAAAGATTGTGCAAAGGCCATGGAGAATTCGGAACTGTGTGATTCTTATTTTCAGACAGAGGAAAGCAGAATAAATGCGGTTACGGAAGGAATTCAAAGTGGAAATCTATATATTGCTTTGTGCGACGGTGAATGTGCCGGATTTGCATATTTTATCCCTGAAGGTGCTTTTCATGCATATCATTATCTGCATATTATTTCAATCAATGAGAAATATAGAGGAAAAGGAATAGGGAAAAGATTACTGGAATTTGTGGAAAATATACTTTTTAAAACGAAAGATAAAATTTTTTTACTAGTAGGAAAGTATAATCC
>JAEZDX010000353.1 GCA_023417975.1 Bacillota bacterium | reverse complement strand
ACCTGGAGCCCAATGTCTGTTTTTAATCCATTTGAGAAAGCTTGTCTCAGCATTTTGCTTAGTAACCTTAAAAGGAACTAAAGAGCCCGGGGCTATTCCTGACATTTGATCGGTCTTGACAATATGGGAAGAGCCGCAGAAGGCACAGGACTGAGCAACCATATTTTCATTTAACACTGTATCAGCTCCGCAATTTTCGCAATGAATGACTCTGTTTTCGTTTCCCCAATCAGTGGAACTCTCCTCTTCTGCAGTTTCAAAGTCATATTCCATGATATCGGTATTTTGATTTTTGATATCAACCTTTGAGTTACAATAAGGACAAATTAATGCCTGAGCTTCGGGGCTAAACACCATGTTTGCACCACAACTTGGACAAGGAAAAAAGTCGGTTTTTTGAACATTACTTTTTTGCTGCTGTTCCAAAATAATCACTCCTAATCAATTTTTGTACCACATTCGTCACAGAATTTTACTCCTGCTGCAAGTTGCTTTCCACAGCCTTTACATAAAGCGGCAGCCTGAGAAGTACCACATTCAGGACAAAACTTCGCCCCCTGATCCAATTCATAACCGCACTTTATACATTTAGTTTTTGGCTTTACCAAGGTATTACCGCAGGAAGAACAGAATTTTGAACCGGTTGGCATCGTAGCATTGCATTTATCGCATACTATACTCGAAGCCTGCTGACTAGGTGCAGATGTCTGGTTGTCAGGCTTCAAAGCGTCGGCCATCAAATTGCCTATAGCATTTCCTGCACCTAAACCTACACCCATTCCTGCTACTCCGCCGCCTGTATTTTGGGCAGCATCACGTATAGCTTCGGCAGCTTGATACTGTGCATACTGATGCATATTGCCGAGTACCCCCATAGAAGTTCTTTTATCAACTACCTTTTCAACTTCCTCGGGAAGAGAAATATTTTCAATATATAAGGAAGTCAATTGAAGACCAAATTCTCCGAATCTTGGCTGGAGTTTACTTCTGGATGCTTCACTTAGTTCATCATAGTGCATTGCAAGATCCAGCGCCGGTATCTTGGATTCTGCAAGCATATCGGATATCCCCGAAATTAGTGAACGCTTTAATTGTTCTGAAATACTGCCGGTATCGAAAACAGCGTTTGTACCGAATATTTCTGTAAGAAAGCGCTGAGGGTCTACAACCCTATAAGAAAATATACCAAAGGCTCGGAGTCTTATAACTCCAAATTCAGCATCACGCATCATAATAGGATTTGATGTTCCCCACTTTTGATCGGTAAACTGCTTCATATTTACAAAGTACACTTCTGCTTTGAATGGAGAGTTAAAGCCATACTGCCATGATCTTATTTGAGTAAGTACGGGCATATTTTGAGTTGTAAGAATATATCTTCCGGGTCCGAAAATATCGGCTAGCCGGCCTTCATTCACAAAGACAGCTACTTGGGATTCTCTAACTGTCAATTGAGCCCCCATCTTGATTTCTTTATTCTCTACAGGAAACCTATATACCATAGTATCCAATGTAGAGTCTGTCCACTCAATAACTTCAATAAATTGATTCTTAATTCGGTCAAAAATTCCCATTATTAATCACCTCGCTAACATTATAAATTAATTATAACAGAAATGTAATAATACTACATAAATAATATAGATAAACATGATGAAATTTATACTATAATTTTATGGTTTGTCAACTGAAAGAATAATATTTTATGCATGTTAACGTCATAAAAATTAATAGTAATTGCTATACATGTTATATAGAACGCATTATAAGTCTTACATTGTGACCAGTAAAATATCCAATCTTCACGGATTTTTGGGAAGGCAAAATGTAGAAGACTTATTGTGTTCTATATAGATGTGGAAATTTATTGAAGGGAGTTAACTATACAATGAAAGTACTGGTCACCGGAGGAGCAGGTTTTATTGGCTCCCACATAGTTGACAGCCTTATCGTGCAGGGGCATGAGGTAGCAATTATAGATAATCTAAGTCATGGATTAAAAAGTAATATTAATGGACAAGCTAAGTTTTACAACGCAGATATAAGAGATAGCTGCATACATAATATTTTTAAGGAATTCAAACCTGAGGTACTTTGTCATCATGGAGCACAAGTAAAGGTACCTTCATCCATGGATAATCCTATAAATGATGCGGACATAAATATTTTAGGTACTATAAATCTTTTAGAAGCTTGCAGAAAAAATGGAGTCAGAAAAGTGATATACCCATCTTCAGCAGCTATATTCGGTAACCCGAAATACTTGCCTATTGATGAAAAACATCCTTTGAACATGATTAGTCCATATGGAATATCAAAGCACTCTGTTGAGCACTATTTAAAGGTTTATAAAGAGCTTTTTGGCCTAAGATATACAGTGCTCATATACGCAAATGTATATGGACCAAGGCAGGACTGTACGGGCGAAGGGGGAGTCATAGCGATTTTTGCAGATAGATTTTATCGCAATGAAGCAGTCAGCGTATTTGGTAATGGTGAGCAGACAAGAGATTTTGTATATGTGGAGGATGTGGCTGCCGCTAATATTGAGGCGCTGCAAGGGCTGGACGATGATAACTATAATGTTTGCACTAATCAAAGCATATCAATAAGTAATCTGCTTAAGGTATTTAAACAGCTGACGGCAAGGGGTACTACAATTCAATATGAGGCGCAAAGAAAAGGGGATATAATTCACAGTTATATGAGTTATGACAAAATAAATGAGGCTTGTGGATGGAAACCGAAAACAGATATAGAAACGGGAATACAGAATACCTTGAAATACTTTGAAAGAAAAATCAAGCCCGTATGGGAAGAGGTGAGCATATGCTGAGAGTTGAGACAAAGACTAGAGTACTAATGGACAATGGTAAGATCTATGAGTTTCCGGAGCCTGCAGAACAGTTCCTAAAGAAAATATGTGATATTAAAACCCTTAGGGTTGATTCCATACTGCTTAAAGGAGAAGGCTTTTATATCAATACGGCACATATTTCAGCTATTGAAGAGACGGAAGCTATGATAAAAGAAGAGAAGCTAGAGGATTGGGAAATGGAGAGAATGGCGGTAGAGTTAAGGAGAACCTTGAGAGAAGGGGTGGAGTAGAAAGATTATCCTGAGGAAACAGGTTTTGTATAAACAGATACACTTGCATGGCATAGTCCAGAGTTTAGTGAGGAGGGTTAAACATTGAAGAACGGCAATGAAGCGGAGCTTGAGCTTATAGAGATCTTCAGAATAATACGAAAAAGGTTTTACATAATTTTCATAATTACTATTCCTGTACTGATAACGGTTATGTATTTAGAAAATGTGAACATAAAACCTATGTATAATGTAAAAATGGGCTTTATAGTAGGAAATACCATAAACAGTTCAGACTCTTACGATATACAAAAAGCAGATGACTATGGAAGATTTACAGAAACATACTGTGCTCTTGCCAAGACCAGTATTGTGGCGGATAATGCGTTAAAAAGATTAAATAATTCTGTCTCAGCCGATGATATTCAAGAAAACATAACGGCAGAGTCCAGAGAGGCTACCCAGTTTATGTATCTTAGCCTAAACTGGAGTAATGCCAATGAAGCCAAGAAAATACTTAATGCGGTAAGCGAAGCCTTCATAGAAGAAGCAAAGAATATATATCCTACCTGTAACATTAAAATCATTGAAAAAATGAAGGAGCCAAAGGTTGTAACTTCGGACAAGAATAAATATATAATGCTGGGGATAGCTGGCAGCCTTTTTCTATCCATTATCATCATATTCGGCATGGAGTTTTTGGATAATACAATTAAAACCGAGGAGGATGTGGAAGAATGTCTCAACGCAGCTGTACTTGCTCAGATACCTAATGACAAAAAGAATCTTGAGACGCTTGTGATAGGGAAAAGCAAAGTATGTGACAGAGGAATTATTGAGGCATACAGAGGACTAGCTACCAATATAAGTTTTATGGCAGGCTATAAAAATATACAATCTTTTGTCATCACAAGTGTAAGAGAGGGGGATGGTAAAAGTACTACTGCAGCTATGCTGGCTTCAGCCTTGGGTAATACGGGAAAGAGAACTGTCTTGATAGACTGCGATATGAGAAGTCCAAGGCTGTATAACATATTTAAGGTACAAAACTCACCAGGGTTAACTGATTTTCTTACCGGAAATGCCAGATTAAAGGAATGTTTGCACAAGACAGAAGTAGAGAATCTGTTCATGTTATCGGCGGGAACAATACCGCCAAACCCTATAGAAATATTATCTTCTGCAAAAATGGAGGGATTTGTGGAGGTGTTAAAGGGCAGCTTTGATTGCATAATATTGGATACTCCGCCTATTGGTATAGTCAGTGATGCTCAAATTATGGCACGATACACCGACGGATGCCTTATGGTTATTTCATCGGGAAAAGCGGTTAAACAGGAAGTAATAAAAGCAAAGAGGTTGTTGGAAAGCGTAAGTGGGAAAATACTGGGGGTAGTTCTTAACAAAGTGAAAAAGCTTAAGGCAAGCAGTTATTACTATTCGGCAGAAACTAAAAAGAAAAAGAAATTATTTGGACTTTTAAGATTTAAATATGAATACAAGTAATGTTGAAAAGGGTGAGTATATGGATAAACTAAAAAAGATATATTTAGCATCGCCGCATATGGGTTGGCTGGAAGATTATTTTATAAAGGAAGCCTTTGAAGAGAATTGGATTGCACCTTTAGGACCCAATGTAGATAATTTTGAAAAAGAGGTGGCTGAGCTTGTGGGAAGTAAAGGAAGTGTTGCACTGTCCTCAGGAACAGCGGCTATTCATTTGGCATTAAAGCTGTTGAATATAAAGAAAGGAGATATAGTGTTTTGCTCATCGTTGACTTTCATAGCAAGCTGCAGTCCCATTATATATGAAGGTGCTGAACCGGTATTTATTGATTCTGAATCTGAAAGCTGGAATATGTCACCCATAGCACTGGAAAGAGCTTTAATAAACCATGAAAAACAAGGAAAGCTTCCAAAAGCAGTAATAGTTGTAGATCTATATGGACAAAGTGCAGACATGGATTCCATAAAAGAGCTTTGCAAAAGATATAATGTTCCAATTATAGAGGATTCTGCTGAAGCTCTCGGAGCTACCTATAGAGGGAAACACAGCGGAACCTTAGGGGACTTTGGAGTATATTCTTTTAATGGCAATAAGATAATAACTACTTCCGGAGGTGGGATGCTGGTTACAGATAGGGAGACGGTAATCGAACGGGTAAAATTCTTAGCAACACAGGCTAAGGACCCTGCCAGGTATTATCAGCATAGCGAGATCGGCTACAATTACAGAATGAGCAATATACTGGCGGGCATCGGGAGAGGTCAGCTAAGAGTATTGGAGCAGAGGATAGAACAAAAAAAATCCATCTATAATACATACAAAAAAGAATTAAGTGCCATTGGTGAAATTACTATGATGCCCATAGTTGATTATGGACAACCTAATTACTGGTTATCGGTTATTGTATTGGATAAGTATTCAAAGGTAAAGCCTATACATATTATTAATGAGTTGGATAAGTATGGAATAGAATCTAGATCGGTATGGAAGCCAATGCACCTTCAGCCGGTTTTCACAGGATGCAAGTTTTATGCCGAAGATAACCATAGAAATACCAGCGTTTCTGAAGATATTTTCCATAGAGGGGTGTGTCTTCCGTCGGATACAAAGATGACAGCAGAGGATATGGATTTAGTAACGGATATTATTAAGAGACTATTCGTCTCTAGAAAAGCTGAAGGTGAAGGTAGTGAAATGGGTAAAAAGGTGTCTTGATATAGTTCTAAGCTTTTTTGGATTGGTTATTGCGGCTCCAATCTTTGCTGTAATAAGTATACTTATCTTAATAAATGACGGAGAACCTATTCTTTTTGTGCAGGAGAGAGTAGGGAAAGGCGAGCGGTTATTTAAAATGTACAAATTCAGAACTATGGAAGAAAGAAGAGATGCTCAAGGGAATTTATTACCGGATATACAGAGAGTCAGTAATCTTGGACAGGCTTTAAGGAGTACGAGCTTAGATGAGCTGCCTGAGTTATTTAATGTACTAAAAGGAGATATGAGCATAGTAGGGCCAAGGCCTCTTTTAGCTGAATATGTTCCTTTATATAGTAAGACCCAGAAAAAGAGATTGGAGGTTCTTCCGGGTATAACCGGATGGGCGCAAATTAACGGGCGAAATTCCATAACATGGTGCAAGAAGTTTGAGTTAGACATATGGTACGTAGAAAACTGGTCTATTTGGTTGGATATAAAGATAGTTGCGTTAACTGTGTACAAAGTAATAAAGAGAGAAGGAATAAATCAGGCAGCGGGAGTTACTGCAGAAAAATTTAATGGGTATAACTAAGGGGGATTTTATGAAGGATATTGTAATCATTGGAGCGGGTGGCTTCGGAAGAGAAACGGCTTGTCTTATTGAGAGTATAAATGAGAAATCAAAACTGTGGAGTGTTATAGGCTTTATTGATGATAATCCTAAAGTTCACGGAAAAAGCATTAACGGAATAGGAGTGCTTGGAGGCTTGGAATGGTTAAAGCGCAGAGACAACCTTTATTACACCTGTGCAATAGGTAATCCGGAAATTAGAAGGCATATAGTTAATAAATGCCGGGAATATAATATTCATCCAGCCACCTTAGTTCATCCAAATGTCCGTATATCCACATATAATCATGTTGGTGAGGGCTGCATAATATGCTCCGGAAGCAACTTAACTGTGAATATACATATAGGTAATTATGTAATATTAAACCTAAACTGTACAGTTGGACATGATGCGGTAATAGGTGATTTTAGCACCGTATATCCGGGTGTTAATATCTCAGGAAATGTAAGTATAGGAAGTCAGTGCGAATTGGGGACAGGTTCTGCAATAATACAAGGAATAAAGCTTGGGAATCAAGTTGTCGTTGGTGCCAAAGCTGCAGTAATCAGAAATATCCCAGATAAATGCACTGCAGTGGGTGTGCC
>JAEZDX010000345.1 GCA_023417975.1 Bacillota bacterium | reverse complement strand
TATTACGCTACTTTGAGGAAGAAGAAATTGCAGTTCTATTTTAGAAGTATATTTTAAATTTATTTCAACAATTATATTAGGAGCCAGTGAGTAGAAATTTTATAAAATATCACAAATTCCGGTTGGTGAAGGTATTGTTGTTGAAGTAGGTAGTATAGGTGTTAGTATAGACGTTTTAATTATTAAAGTAAAAAGTTGGTTTTAGGAGATTAAGGTTTATGAAAAAAAGCTTTACAAGTTTAGGCACATTTTCTGTAATTTTCGGTATAGTACTTTCTAGATTTCTTGTAGCAAAATATGGAGCAAATGCAAGAGTTACGGTAATGAGCATTCTTTCGATATTATTAATCTCTTATTTTGTCATGATGTTATTCAAGAAGCAATATCCGGTTGCGTTTTTTTCAGGTATTGTAACATTGATATTAATAGTTATGGCTATAGGACTATATTTAGAAAATATATTGATATTAGCATTGGGATTGATATTGGTTGTCGGGATGATTTTCATAATAATTATTATTGCACCAAGATTTAAGAAAGACTAATATTTTATTGAAAAGTTTCAGATTAAGCGAACGAGAATTAAGATATCCAACAAAGCATCAGCTGCAACGGCTATTAGAAGTAATACAGATTGAATAGGAAAAAGCACATCGAAAGAGTATTGTCACTGAAAGTGTGATTTATTAAAGTATCTAAAAGCTAGTAAAACAGCCACCTTTCTGGTATAATATAGCCAAGAAATTAATCAGAAATGAGTTATACAAATGCAATCTTCAGATACATAGGCAGGTTTCTTTTTTGGTGATTTAATATCCAGGAGTCCAAAATAACAATAATATCATACAACCTATCATCTATGGGAAGATGAAGTAAAGACGAAGCTAACAGACTTATTAGAGATACATTTTGTAGAATTACCAAAATTTTTGTACGAGAATCGAGAACTCAATAACAGTTTAAATAAGTGGCTTGCATTTTTAACTAAGCCAGAAACAGAGGTAATAGCATTAAAAGATGAGATGGAGAAGCATTAAAAATTGTTATAGTGTTAGCTAATTATAATGAACTGCCCCCTGTCAAGTAGACAGGTTAAAAACACAAAATCATGATGCTAAGGTCTGATTTCGATATTCTTTCGGAGTCAGACCTTTTAATTTTTTCTGCAACCTTGTCGTATTATAAAAGTCTATGTATTCATCAATTGCACCTTTTAAGTGCTCAAATGTATGGATTTTTTGTAGATAGTACATCTCAGATTTCAGAGTGCCCCAGAGCCCCTGCATTGGAGCGTTGTCAAGAAATCTGCTTACGCGGGACATACTTTGTGTTGCGTTAATATTATCTAACTTTGTCTTAAATAATTTATAGGTAAGAATATATATTCTTTTATTGTTATATTGTTATATTCCTGAGAAGAATCTTTATGTAAGAGTGTGGCCGTGAGCCGTTTATTGTCAGTTCAGAGCGTTAGCTCTTTTCTTTAGCCTTACAACGTGACAGTCTGCTACCCCTGATACAGCTTAAAATGGCAGACTGTCACGAGTCTTAAAAAGTACAAAAAAGTTTACCTCTCTCATAAATCTAACACTTCTATAGATATATAAATAAATTGTGGTAAAATTACATATAAGTAACTATATTAAGGTATTATAACATTATAAGTTAGCGAAAGGAGATAAATATGAACAATATTCATTTGATAAAATCGGATAAATTTAAGAATAATGCAGTTTCTCTTATTATTCCACTGGAATTGGATGATAAGGTAACTGACTACAACCTTTTAGCTGCTCTTTTGAAAAGAGGGTGCCGTAAATATCCTACAACTAAGGACATTTGGACCCATCTGCAGGATTTATATGGAGCAATATTTGATATAGTAGTTTCAAAAAAAGGTGAAAACATCTTTTTGAACTTCTATATTCAGTTTATAGACGATAAATATGCCTTGAATGGCGAAAAACTAATGGATGAGGCACTGGATTTTCTTTACGAGATTATAAATAATCCTTTGACGGACGCCAATGGATTTAACGAGAACTATTTTGAAACCGAAAAAGAAAACTTAAAAGTATTTATAAATTCAAGGATAGATAATAAGGATAGCTATGCTGTAGAAAGAGCAGAAGAGATTTTGACGGAAGGTGAGCCTTACTCCATATATAAGTATGGAAGTATTGAAAGGCTGGAGGCTATAAAAAATTCCGAACTGCCTGAGCTATGGTCACAAATCAGTAATAAAAGCAACAAGTTATTCTTTATTTGCGGCAATGTGGATGATAAGGCTGTAAGCGGCAAGCTGGAACGATTTAATGTAAATGGACATAGCAAGCTTAGCATTCCATCGGCAGAGGTAAAGCGAAGTGTCAATGAAGTAACGGAAAAAATGGATCTGAATCAAGGGAAGCTGTGCCTGGGCTGCAGAAGCAATATAACAATATTTAATGGAGATTACCATGGCTTTGCAGTTATGAATTCCATTCTTGGAGGAGGCACGCATTCAAAGCTGTTTAATGAAGTCAGGGAGAAAAACAGTCTTGCATATTACAGCTACTCGTTTATTGAAAAGTTCAAGGGCTTGCTTATGATAGCCAGCGGAATAGATTTTAAAAATTACGAAAAGGCAAAAAACATATGTATTGAGCAAATCGACAAGATGAAAAAGGGAGAAATCAGCGAGTATGAACTGAAAAGTGCGAAAAAGAAACTTACAAGTGATTTGAGAACAATAGCTGATTCTCAATATTCATTAATTGATTATCTGTCGGCACTAAGGGCTTATGGTGTTGATTATACCGTAGAAGATATAATAGAAGAGATTGATAAAGTGTCAATGGAAAGAGTAATCAAATGTGCTGACACTATACAACTAAACACTGTTTATTATCTCACTAAGTAGTAGAAGGAAGTGAATAAAATGTTGACAAGATTATACTTTGATCATATTGATGAGGAACTTTATACAGGAGTTGTTAAAGGACTGCGAGTAAATATAATACCAAAGCGCGGATATGTAAAAAGCTTTGCTATGCTGGCAACTAAATTCGGGTCAAATGATATAGAATTCTCCAAAGGAAACGGGGATATGAAGGAATATCCTAAAGGAATTGCCCATTTCCTTGAGCATAAGCTTTTTGAGCAGGAGGAGGGCAATATATTCGATAAATTTGCAGAGAGGGGAGCATCTCCAAATGCATTTACGAATTTTCAGCTTACAACCTATTATTTTACAAGTACCGAAGGCTTTGAAGAAAATCTAAAGCTCCTTGTAAATTTTGTTTATAATCCTCACCTTACAGAGGAAAATGTTAATAAGGAAAAGGGAATTATTGAGCAGGAAATAAGAATGTATGATGATAATCCTAATTTCAGAGTATATTACAATACATTGGAAAGCATGTATTTTGATCATCCTGATCAGTATGATATAGCAGGGACCGTTGAATCAATTTATGAAATTACTCCTGAGCTTTTATATGAATGCTACAATACCTTTTATGTACCTGAAAATATGGTAATGACTATTGTGGGTGATGTTAATATAGAAGCATTGGAAAAGGTTTTGGAAGAAAATGTGCCTGAAGACAGAAATAAAGCAGATTTTAATGTAAGAAGCAATGTAGAAATATGTACTGTTAAAACTAAAGCTGTAACCAAAAAAATGGGCTTGAGCATTCCAAACTTTATGATTGGATTTAAGGACAGTCCGGAA
>JAEZDX010000277.1 GCA_023417975.1 Bacillota bacterium | reverse complement strand
CTTCCGACTATGGATTTTCATATGCTATATATTTAAGCAACGATATCTTTGGTCATTCTCTGCAAAGGTACATTATAACAAGCGGCAAACCTGAAACATGGCATAGGAAAGCCGATATGATGGTGGAGGTACTGGACAGGCTAACCGATACAACGCCGGATTTTGCAGAGCGCATGTTTTATAATTTAGATGATTGTGTTGGATGCTACAAAAATTGTTTGGCAAGGACACAATACCGATTTCATGAAAAAACTAAGACAGCTTGTCACGGTAAATTGAAGTTCACAATGAATACTTCCGGCTTTGAGGATGCTCGTGCTTTTGTTGCCGGTATTATGCTGGCTATAAACCAACCAGAAGTATAACAGCTTTAGATTAATATTATACCGATATCATATAATGTTGTATATAAGCCGGTGCTGGGGATAAATATAAACAAGTAAAACAAAATATTATTTTGTTGGAGGGTGAAATTTGACTAAATATCAGTTTGGGATAATGGATAAGATTATTTATAACGTAAATTTCATATACTCTGACCCGGAAGATTATGCTTGTATTTTTGTGGATGATATTTACATTGATGAAATGAGTGAAAGGTATAGACAAGATTTTCAAAAAATGAAAAGCTATAGTTACAGTACATGCAATGAAGGCTGGGGACTTGATATTTTCGGTTTAACGCTAATTCCACCTGAATCGCTCAAAATATTCAGTCAGATTGTCACAAGTGCAAATAAGCACTATAAAAATCAACAACTTCAGCAATTGATAGATTTGATATCTGAAGCCATGAGCAAAGATAAGTACTTAATTCATTATGGGAACTGCATATAATTACTAAAAAAATCAACCGTTCAAATCAACCGAACGGTTGATTTTTTTATTGCTGTAATACCATATGATGTTCTTAGGATAAAAAAAGGAGATGAAGAAATGGAAAATTTAATGACAGTAAATAATTTGAAGAAGAGTTTTAAGGAAAATATTGTTTTGAAAGGGATTAGTTTTGAGGTACGCAGAGGTGAGGTGCTGTGCATATTAGGCCCCAATGGTGCAGGTAAAAGTACAACCATAAATATCCTTACTGCTGCACTTACAAGTGATGAAGGTACCATTAGTTTTAAAGGTTCAAAAATCAGTAAAATACTTCGAGCCTATAAACAGTCTATAGGTATTGTTCCGCAGGATATTTCTTTATATGAAGAACTGAGTGCAGAACGTAATTTAAGGTTTTTCGCTTCCCTTTACGGACTTCATGGTAATAAGTTGGACAAAGCTGTGGATGAAGCACTTGAATTTGCTGGTCTTGAAGATCGCAGAAAGGATAGGGTTAAAACCTTCTCCGGAGGAATGAAGAGGCGTCTTAACATTGCCTGTGCCATAGCACATCATCCGGAGCTGGTCATTATGGATGAGCCTACTGTTGGAATTGATCCTCAAAGCCGTAATCATATTCTTTCTTGTATTAAAGAACTTCAAAATCAAGGTATGACGGTTATTTACACAACTCACTATATGGAAGAGGTAGAAGTGATATCTTCTCGCATTATTATAATGGATCACGGTGCCATTATTGCAGAGGGAACAAAGGAAAGCCTAAAGGAGGATATCGAAAATGAAAAGAAGTATTTCATCGAGATCGAGGAAGAAGGGAAAGTCGAACACGATTCATTCTTTGCCATAGAAGGTGTAAAGTCTGTAAAAATGGATGGTAATATTATTGAAATTACTTCGCTGAAGGGGATTGAAAATCTTGACAGAATCATTTCACTGCTAAGCGATGGTGGTGAAAAAATACGAAATATTTCAAGCGAGGCAGCAAGTCTGGAGACGGTTTTCTTAAAACTTACAGGCCGTAAGCTTCGTGATTGAGGAAGGGGAGTCCAAAAAGCGTAATTTTTTATCAATTTTAAAGATGGATTTGATTAACTTGTTAAAAAATCCTGTGCTTGTAGGGTACAATACTGTATTTTCGGCCCTTTTAATATTTATTATGGGTTATTTATGCGGAGGCAACTATGCTGATAGTAAGGACGCCTATCAGTACTACATGGTTAGTCTGATGATATATGGAATGCTGAACGGAGCCATGACTGCATCCAATTGCTTTATGGAGCGTGACATTAAACGTCCAAATCTTCGTATTATTTATTCACCGGCAGGAAGCTTCCAAATATATTTCTCCAAAATAATAGCTTCCTTCATGTTTAATTATAGCTTGCATTTATTAATACTAGCAATAATGTGCCCGATTCTAAAGGTGAGTCTTGGCAGCAATGCGTCCTTTTTCATACTTCTAATGGCACCAGTGGAATTTGCTGCAGTGTCTTTAGGTATCTTTTTCTGCTGCATCTTCCATTGCGAAGAAACTACAAGTACATTGCTCAGCACGGTAATTAGCTTGTTTTGCGTTTTGGGGGGATCCTTCTTTTCTCTTGACGGAAAAGGAAGTGTGCTTTTCTTTGTAACGAGATTGTCACCTGTAAAATGGTTAAATACGGCATTCTTTACTCTTTCTTGTGATAACAGCTTGAAGTTTTTCTGGCCGGTATTTATTAGCGCATCCATTATTTCCGTACTGCTTGTACTTGGCTGCCGCTTATTTTTCAGAACGGAGGATTATATATGAGAACTTTTTTCGCTACTATTAAAAACAACTATATGAGAACTATCCCACGCATTATACCGATGACGGTATTTACAACATTTACACTTTTATCCATTGTGCTTGCTGTATATATGACAGAGGTACAGCAGGTAAAAGCCCATATTGTTATTGTAACAAGTAAATCTGCGGACACATTACCTAAGAGCTCGTCAAAACTAAATATCCTTGTTTCTCCTGAAAAACCGCCTCATTCCCAGCTTGTAGAACAAAAATACGATGCTTATGTGACAATGGACGAAAGTGGTGATTATCAGATTGAAACACTGAGAAGCAAGGATTACAAAAGCATGCTGCTTATGCTGCTCAAAAACCCGGATATAAATATGAATGATTATAAAGCAGAACGAGGTGTGGGTGCAAATATAATAGGCTTCATGATGATGTTTCTTTTAATGCTGGCCTTTGCCAATCTGTTTGCTTTTGCAGATGACAAGGAACAGGGGCAATTGCGGCGTATTGCAGCGGCACCGGTTTCCTTCAGCGGGTACCTTGCAGCTCATTGTATCTATTGTTTGTCCATGTTCTTACCGGAATATATACTGCTTGTTGTGCTGAAATATTGTGGATTTAATATAGGCTTTACTCTTTTACAATATGCAGGCTTGATTACAATACTCAGTTTTTTAGGCATTTCCTTTGCACTGTTATTAAATACTCTTATTAAAAAGCCGGATAATGCCAATATGCTTGGCAATTCAATTATAGTTCTCACATCCGTGCTAGCGGGAAGCTTTTATCAATTCAGCAAAGATAATTCCATACTTGATAAAATTACTAAGCTGCTGCCCCAGAAACAGCTAATGAATTTTGTACAGCATATGGAACAAGGGAATGCCTGGAAGTATAGTTCGTCTATTTTATATGTAATTGTGCTTTCAACTATTATATGTGCATTTTCATGTATTGCTTTAAGAATGAAATATATAAAAAAGGTATAAATGCAAGAGTTGTCTTGTCAAAGACAATAGCCTAGTTTACAATAAATGTATCAAATTATATGACAGGTGAATAAATTATGGAGCTTTCTTCAGATATATTACTTTTAACTACAAAACTTAAAATGCCGTCACCGCGTAAAAACTATATAGTACGACATGCTTTGTTCGAAAAGCTTTCACAGTGTGCGGATATGAATATTATCTTCATAAGCGGCGGTGCGGGAACCGGTAAAACTACACTCCTTTCCTCATTTGTCCATGAAAAGTCGCTAAAAAATGTATGTTGGCTGTCGCTTGATTCTACTAATACAAATGTATATTCCTTTTGGCTATATTTTACTGCTGCTGTCAGTACATTTTTAGATGATGACGGCTGTCTCCTTGATTTGATGAGAACAAATGCTGATGCCGCGCATATGGAGAACCTGCTCATTATGCTTATAAATAGACTATGCGGTGAAGAGGAATATTACATGGTACTTGATGATATTCACTGCATACTTGATGAAGCTCTTGTTAGGACATTTGAATTTTTTATTGAAGCAATGCCTTCAAATTTTCATTTTTTTATGTTATCACGGGAGGATCCGCCTGTTTATTTGGGTCCCATGGCGGTATCAGGCCGGTTAATGTTTATTGACGGAAAACAGATGCAGTTGTCATTGGAAGAAGGCTTTGCATTTTTAAAAAACACAATGAAACTGACGGGCAGTGATGATGAGCTAAAGCAATTGAATAGCTATGCAGAAGGGTGGATTGGAGGCCTGCAGCTTGCGGCAGCAGCTAAAGCGGCAGGTAAATATTCAGGTAAGCTGCTGCGCGCCGGAGGAGGTATTGCCTCCGAATATCTGACGCGAGAGATAATTGCCGCTTTGACAGAAAAAGAGAGGGATTTTCTTATAAAGACAGGATACCTTTCTTATTTTGATGCGGATATTTGCAGAAAGCTGTTTGATAGCTTTACCAATATGGATTTTAATAAGATGATGGAAGGGTTGGTTGAAAAGAATTTGTTCATTATTTGCATAGATGAACAAAATGGAGTATACCGATATCACAATATTTTGTCGGAATATTTGACACAGCAATTACTTTGCTTACCTGAAAAGCAGAAAGCAGAGATGTACAGAATAACTGCCGAAGCCTTTAAAGAAAAGGGAGACTATGAGGAAGCCTTACGGCTCCATTGTGAGGCAGGTAATTACAGTGAGATTCTTCGTGTGTCAAAATTAATGGAAGGCAGGATAGAAGCATGGAATTACCTTGATAAAGTTCCATTAGAGCTTTTAGCAAAGGATGCAGATCTTGCTGCTCAGTGTTTTATATACAATATGGGAAATTTAAACCTTCAGCGCTGCCGAATTATTTATGAAAAATTCAGAGAGCTGTATGGAGATACCGATATATTCAGTATTGTTCGTTTCGCTGAGGCATATTTTACAGATGGAGATGGTGTTTTGCCCCAATATCACGCTTTGACATCGGAGCAGATTGAGCTTATTCCTTTTGGACCTGTGGCAAAAGCTATGCTTCTAATTGAAAATGCTGTAGCCCTCGTTGATATGATGAAATATGAAGAAGCAGAAGAGTGTATCCTAAGCGGAATTCAAATTGCTTCAGGGTTAAATGCATTTATAAGTTTTTTTGCATATAATCAGTTAGGTCAGGTTTATGAAGAAGTAGGGCGGCTTAATGACAGCATTTCCTGTTATGTAAAATCCAAAGAGATACTTAATTCACTTGATATGTTGAAGGGGATAGAAGCTAATTATTATTTTGGCTTGGCTGGAGTCTACATGCGGAGAATGGAGCTCGATAAAGTAGAGGATATATTGGAGCAATCCAGGCATCTGTTGGAAGAGCAGCATATTCATGTTGATATTACTGACATGACTTTATCC
>JAEZDX010000260.1 GCA_023417975.1 Bacillota bacterium | reverse complement strand
GGATAAAGTTATAATAGGTTCAATAATGCTGCTTGTACCTGGTTTAGCTATTACTAATGCTATAAGAGATACTATAGCAGGAGACTTGGTAGCGGGACTTACAAGAGCAACGGAAGCCTTTCTCGTAGCAATAGGCATAGCAGTTGGCAGCGGTATAGTTCTAAAAGTTTGGATAGCAGCATTTGGAGGGTTATTTTAATGATTATAAAAACAATAGCTTCTATTTTTGCAACCTTAGGCTTTTGTGTAGTATTTAATATAAAAGGTAAAAATCTCCTGTATGCTTCACTGGGCGGAGGCTTAGGCTGGTTAATCTATATGCTGGCCTTGAAGGTAGAATTCTCCACTACTACATCCATGTTTTTTGCATCACTGGTAATCGGGCTTTATTCTGAAATAATGGCTCGTGTACATAAGGCTCCGGTTACAATCTTCGTAGTATGTGCTCTTATACCGTTGGTACCCGGCGGAGGTATGTACTACACAATGCTGGAATCCGTTAAAGGTAACATTAACACCTCTCTTCAGCTTGGCTTTGAGACCTTAACAAATGCTGGAGCTTTAGCAGTGGGCATTGTACTTATTTCATCCTTATCAAGAGTCATAGGTCATAAAAAAAAGGCTAAACCTCAAATATAATATTAGGTTTAGCCTTTTACTTACTTTAAAAATGTCAGCAATGTTGAAACTAGCTGTTCCACATTTTTATTATTCTCTTCTATGTCATCGGTCAACAAACAGCTTTTTGCATAATTTTCTACAAGTAGTCCACCAACTTTATTTATAGCAGCTCTAACGGCAGCTATTTGGACCAATACATCCTTACAACAAGCCTCACTGTCTACCATCTTTTCTATGCCTTTTACCTGGCCTTCAATTCTTCTTAATCTAACTACAATGTCTTTTTTCAATTTATCTTCTTCCATATTTTCCTCCATCATACCTATACCCCGTATAATAATCTTATTATAACATTATTTATATCCTACTTCAACGATTATGATACAACTATTTCGGTGTGAAGACATCCCATATTGTATAATAAAAAGAAATTTAAAAATGAAAAAAGACAAATGTGATTTATAGTGTTTCAACTAAGCTTCTGAAATACTTAATATTTTCTATAATATCCGGCCCATGCTTAAACAGCCCTCCGCCTATTAAGAATATTACATCATTTCCATATACCTTTAACGATTCAGGTATACTCTCAAGGCTCATGCCTCCTGCAGGACAAGGAAATGTAGGCTTTAATCCCCCCATTACCTCATCTGCCGCATTAGAAATACTTATGCATTCATCCTTTGTAAAAGAAAAACGCCCGCCAAAGTTAGGATATATAGTACCATCTGCACCTGCCAGACGAGCTATTTGCCCGAAAATAACGGCATGAGATAATCCATTATTACTTAAAACGTAGCTGCCTTGGAAAGCGGGATGAGTAATAATGGGTAATGCAATACTGTCATCTTCCGATATTTTCTTCATGACATCAACCCCCGTAAGGCCGGGACATATGAGCAATCCTCCTGCTCCCAATTCTTTCGCTTTCTTCGCCCTTTTTTTTATTTCTCCAAAAGGTGCAGTTATATTCGGTATATAGATTGAGCTGCAGCCGGTGTCTCTATTTGCTTTTGCAACAGCCTCAGCGCATAGTGCTACTCTCTCTTCAAAAGGAGAGAATTCTTGATTTGTAATTCCATGATCATCCTTAATTATATCTATTCCGCCAAGTGCAAATTTATAAGCTAGCTCTGCAAACTCTTTATTTGTAAGTCCCATAGGTTTTAATGCAGTAAAAAGAAGCGGTCTTTTTTCTACATTTAAATGAGATCTCAAGCCGGCTTTTCCGAAACGGGGTCCCTTATAGTATTTAAGCAATTCCATGGGCAATTCCAGTTTTTCAACTCTAATCCCAGGCTTTATACTTATATTTCCAAATACCATGTTCAAAAGCTGCGTAAGCTCCTTTGCGGTTCCATCGACAGCATAACTTATCAAAGCTTTATAACTATATTCATCATAAACTCTAAATGCCTCAATGCGGCCTACTAAATTATCTCTTATTATACCTTCAGGTATTAATTCTTCAGGAAACTCCACAGTCTGTTCAAAGCAAATATCCTTTGCCTTCTCGTAAGCTTCTTTCTCAGTACCCCAGAGCCTATAAACAACTCCAAATCTTGCACAAGGCATTTTAATATTGGTTTTATCGGAAAAGAACATATTAGTGCCCCCTTTTAAGTTATTGCTACAACGCTTCTGCCTTTGCTTTGCTATGCACGTCTACAATACGAGCTTCCTTCAATTCCTCCTCTTTTATGTCCAGTTTTCCACCAATAAGCTTTTCTATTTCCTTAACCAATGTCATTGAATCTAAGCCATACTCCTTCATGAGATACTGCTTGCTGGCTCCGTGAACAAAGGTATCCTTTAAACCTATTCTAACAAGCTTCTTACCTAGCCCTTCTTCCGCCATTTTCTCTGCAATAATGGTGCCTAGTCCTCCTATTACGGAATGATTCTCCATAGTTATAACTCCGTATTTAGCTTTAGCAATAGCCTCTATCACTGAAATGTCATCAAAAGGCTTTAACGTTGAAATATGCATATGTTGTATTGAAAGACCTCTGCACTTTAGCGCTGTAGATGCTCTTATTGCCTCTTCAGTGCAAATACCGCTTGATAAAAGTACCAAGTCAGAACCTTCTGTAATCACTCTTGCTTTACCGAACTGCATAGGTTCATCTATAGAAAAAAGTCTTGGTATTTCTCCTCTTAAAATTCTCACATCTACAGGTCCGTCAATAGAATCAGCCACATCTAAAACAGTTTCAACATCTGTTGCATCACCACAATCCAATATTGTCATGTTTGGCAATGATCTCATGACAGA
>JAEZDX010000628.1 GCA_023417975.1 Bacillota bacterium | reverse complement strand
CTATTTAAGTATCTTACTGCTAATGCACCATTCAAAGGTTTTGATAAAAATAGTGCTTCCGGTAAAATGCTTTATGCTGTTATAAGTGAAAAATTTCCAGAGAATTTGATAGGTGATTCTATTAAGTGGAATTTTACTAAATTCTTAATAGATAGGAACGGAGAAATTATTGCCAGATATGAGCCTACTGTCGAGCCAATGGATATGGAAGATCACATAAAAAGCTTGCTATAATTATAGAAGGAAAAAACTCACCTGAATTACATACAGGTGAGTTTTTTGTGTTATTAGTAACGGATATACCTTTATATATAGAACATACAAAGTCTATTACATTCTGCCTTCGCAAAAAAAAACTTGAAGATTGGATATATTTGCTTGTCACAATGTAAGACTTTTAGTTTGTTCTCTATAGTATATTTCTATATCTGAGGTTAATCGGTTAATGAACAATGGAAAATGTAGATAAAATACGAACTTTAAGCTGCATTTTTAAGAGAGTAAGTTCATATTGATAAGAATATTACTATTAGTTCATATAGTGACATACGTAAAAATGTGTAAGTATAAGGGATTAAATGTAAAAATATCGAAAGCGGTTTCGAAAGCAAAATATGTAAGAAGCCTGTATTTTGCTTGTTTTTAAACACATAGGAATGAAACTTGCCTTGGAAATGTTTTCATTTTGATAGTTATCACATTAACAAACAATAAGGTTACCTATAAATATTAACATATAAAAAATAAATTATAAAAAAAATATTAACAAATTATAAAAACATGTTGAAAGATAATGGGAATTATGTTAATATAAATACATAAAGCAGAAACCGATTTCGATAAGACTGCTTTAAAGTAAAAATATATTTACGAGGTGGTAGAAATGTTGAAAAAGACAATGGCATTTGGTATTGCATGCTTGATGTCAATTGGTGTACTAGCTGGTTGCGGTAAAAAAGATGATCCAAAACCAAGCAATGGTGATGATAGCAAGCCAAAGACACTTAAGTTCTGGTCTTTTACTGATGAGGTTAAGACTTTCGCTCTTGATTATCAGAAAAAGCATCCAAACGTAAAGATTGAGTACACAATGATTCCTATGACCAATGGTGAATTCCAGACTAAGTTAAAAAACACTATTCAGAGTGGTGACGTTCCGGATGTAGTATCATTGGAAATATCCTTCGTTAAAGAATATGTAGAAAGTAATTATCTTGCCGATATATCAGATTTGAAGCAACTTGCCCAAGATATGAAAACGTATCAATATACGTTAGATATCGGAAGCAGCGAAGGCAAGCTAAAGGCACTTTCTTATCAGGCAACTCCTGGAGCAATGTTCTACAGAAGAAGCCTTGCAAAGCAGTATTTTGGAACAGACGATCCAGCTAAAATTCAGGCTTTAGTATCCGATATGACTAAATTCGAAGCTGCTGCGAAGACAGTTAAAGAAAAGTCAAACGGAGCTACTTACATGGTTGCTTCTACTGGAGACTTTGCTAACTTATAGTTTGCTAACCGTCTGAAGCCTTGGGTTGAATATGACAAGCTTGTATTCGATCCATAGGTAAATGATCTTCTGGATATGGCAAAATCCTTCAGACAGAACGGCTATGAAGCTGAAGCTACTCAGTGGCAGGAAGGCTGGTTTGCCGGCATGAATGATTCGTTGGTAGATGCTAAGGGTAATGCAAAGCAAGTATTCTGTTACTTAATGCCTACTTGGGGACTTACTTATACAATAATGCCAAACGGTGTTCCAAAGGAAGATGCTAACGATAAGACTAAAAAATTAGGTAAAGATACTACAGGTGACTGGGCATGTATCGATGGACCTATGCCATATTTCTGGGGCGGAACTTATATTGGCGCTTTAAAAGATGCTAAGAATCTTGATACAGCTAAAGACTTCATTAAATTCGTTACTTTAAACGAAGATACTCTTAAAAACTGGGCACTTGGTACTTACACTAACGCTTACCTAAAAGCAATTGATGGCTCTATTGGAGACAAGCTTTCACAGGGTGCTGGCGACTTCGTATCCAGCCAGAAGGTTGTTGATGAAATAGTTTCAAAATTTGACAGTTCTGATGCAAGTAAGTTTATAGGCGGACAGAACTCCTACAAAGCATTCCAGTCTGCTGCTCCTAAAATAAGTGCAAAACTTATACAGGCTACAGATGATGCTATACAGAGAGCTCTTAATGACCCAATGGCTAACTATGCATCCGGAAAAGCAACAAAGGATGAGGCTATAAAGCAGTTCAAGGATGCCGTTAAGACTTCAGTACCTGATGTAAAGGTTGACTAGAATAATAAAGAATCTGCGGTCTTAAAAGGATCGCAGATTTTCTCAATAAATCAACACTAAAAAGGGAAGGATGTGCTTGCAGTGACAGAGAGTGCTGTTAAAGTAAAGAGGCATAAAAATAAAATCGAAAAAAATTACTTCGGATACTTGTTTACAGCTCCATTTATTATAGTTTTTCTTGTATTCAGCCTGTACCCTCTGGTGTACACTCTCTATCTAGGTTTCACAAATACAACGCAGATGAGTGAAGTGCATAAAATTGTGGGACTTAAGAATTATACGGATTTGCTCAGTGACAAGTTCTTTTGGCAGTCCTTATTGAATACATGGAAAATATGGCTTTTGAACTTTATTCCCCAGATTGGTATAGCAATGCTTTTATCCGTTTGGTTTACGAATAACAGATTAAGATTAAAAGGGGTAGGTATTTGGCGTGTTATTTATTATCTGCCGAATCTGCTAATGCCTGCTACTATAGCGGTATTGTTTTTTAATTTCTTTTCTATGTACGGCCCTGTTAATCAGATTTTAGGACGTATGGATTTGATTGACAAAGGCGTGGACTTCTTCAGAAGTGAAGGATGGACACAAGGTATTGTAATTTTTGTACAGTGGTGGATGTGGTTTGGACAGACTATAATTATTTTGATGGCAGGTATGACTTCCGTTTCACCTTCATATTACGAGTCGGCCATGGTTGACGGAGCAACTGCGAGACAGATGTTTAACAAGATAACACTGCCTCTTTTGAAGCCTATACTCGTTTATACTCTCGTTACTTCCCTTGTAGGCGGTATGCAGATGTTTGATATACCGTATATGATGACGGACGGACGTGGTTCACCTAACGGTTCCATAATGACCATGAATATTCTTATGTATATGAAGCTTTCCAGCAGTAAGGGACACATAGGTGCTGCTGCAAGTGTAGGTGTGATGATATTTATAATAACAGGTATTGTTGCCTTTGGAATTATGAGAGCACTTATAGATAAAGATCCGGATGGAATTGGAGTTTCATCAAAACGGGATAGAAAGAGATTTAAGAAGGGGGCTGCAAGAGTATGACATACACCTCAAAAACAAAAATAATGCGTGGTTTTATATACGTGCTTTTAGTTATTCTTGCAATAATATGTATAGTACCGTTGTGGATTTTAGTAGTAAACTCTACACGGTCAACTCCTGAAATACAACAAGGTATAAGTCTATTACCGAGTAGTCATGCGGCTATGAACTGGAAAAATCTTACCAATAGAGGTTTTAGCATAAGTAACGGCTTTAAAAACAGCATAATAATCTCTGTTGGAGTTACCGTTTGCTCAGTATATTTCTCAATGATGTTTGCTTATGCAATTCATGTATATGATTTTTTCTATAAAAAGTTCTTATACAATATGGTAGTTGTACTTGTTTTAGTGCCTACTCAAGTAGCAATTGTTGGATTTTTCAGAGAAATGTCTATATTTGGTCTTTTAAACAGTTATATACCGCTGATTGTTCCGGCTATCGCAGCACCCTCTTCTATATTCCTTGCAAAGCAGTATTTGGAATCTGTAATTGTAAGAGATTTGATTGATGCTGCAAGAATAGACGGCTGCGGCGAAATAAGGATATTTCACAATATAATGCTGCCTATTGCTAAACCTGGTGCCTTTACTATGGCTATTTTCGCCTTTGTAGGCTCTTGGAATAACTTCTTTACTCCTTTTATATTATTTAATAAAATTGAAAAGTATACACTCCCGATGTTGGTACAGACCTTAAGAGGCGATACTTATAGAACCGAATTCGGAAGCATATATATGGGGCTTGCAATATCCATAGTTCCAATAATTATAGTTTATGCTGCATTTTCAAAATATATAGTTAGCGGTATCGCTATGGGTGCAGTAAAAGAATAGACTTGCAGCAGAAGAAGGTGCTTGCTATGATAAAAGATCCCGTGTTACCGGGTATATTTCCGAGCACAAGTAAAGTATGTACAAATGGAACCCTCTGCAGTAACCCTTACGCCTTTGAGCATTTCCCCGGAATTAAAATATTCAAATTGGTGAATGTGGAAGATTACAGAGGAGTTCCATCATCATTAAATAAGATGAGAAGTTTTTATGTGAAGGGTACCCAAAATTTTAGAAATTTGGGAACCCTGTCTTATTGTTAGCAATAGTTAATTATTAAAATGAAAATTAGAGTTAAACTTTCATTTTATTGTCTACATGAAATGAAACAATTAATTTATAGATATAACCTATAGAGTTAACTTCACAGAATTTGTATGATTTGAAGGATCATGTATTGTATTGAATAAGGATTATATATGGGATATAATATGAAATGGTATTATTTTTAAAAAGGAACTGAGGTACAAAAAAATGGTAACGATTTATGACATTGCGAAATTAGCAGGTTGTTCAGCTGCTACCGTTTCCAAAGCGCTTAACAATTACAGCGGAGTGAATACCGCCACGTATAAAAGAATAATGGAGGCGGCAGAGAATCTTGGATATACTCCAAACACGAATGCAAGAGCTTTGGCTACAAAGAAGACCTGGCTTTTAGGAGTTCTTTTCTCTGCAGAAGCAGGAGCAGGTATTGACCACCCGCATTTTAGTGAAATACTTAACAATTTCCAGACTAGAGCAGGCGAGCATGGGTACGATGTTCTTTTTGTAAATAAACGCTTAGGAAATAAAGAATCGTCATATATGGAGCATTGTAAATATAGAGGCCTTGAAGGTGTGTTGTTAGCCGTTAGTTACAAATATAATAATGAAATACAAAGTGTTTTGGATAGCGATATAAAATGTGTTTCGGTAGAGGGTATATATGATAATGCGCATGTTATAATATCAGATTATCGTATGGGAACAATGCAAGCTTTAGAGTATTTATATTTTTTAGGACATCGGAAGATAGCTCATATAGCTTGCCCATTGAGCAGTGTTGCAGGTCAGGAACGTTTTGATGCATATAGAGAATTTTTAATGCTTAAGGGGTTGGAGTATAATCCTAAGTATGTTGTTACGATAAATGATTATTTACCTGAGGAAGGCGGAAAAGCTGCAGCAAGATTGCTGCAGCAGAGTTGGGACGATTTGCCTACAGCCGTATTTGTAGCTTATGATGATGTGGCATTTTCTGCTATGTCCACATTTCAATCCCAAGGTTTTAGAATTCCTGAGGATATATCCGTAGTAGGTTTCGATAACTTGAAATTATCAAGCTTTTCCACGCCTGGATTAACTACTATTGATCAGGATAGGGTTTCTATAGGGCGCAATGCTGCGGACACGCTTATAAAATTAATAGAAAATAAGCCTGTTGAAAACCCAATTAACAACAGAATTCCAACAAAGCTGATAGTAAGAAACAGCTGTAGTCGTATATGATTATTGCATAGTGTTATAACAGTAGGTCTCAAGAGCATAAGTTTATGCTTTTGAGACTTTATTATTTACTAGGAAGCTGTACTTGTAAACATAAGCGAAATAGTATATAATAATTTATTATAATATGAAGGAGGGTAGATTATGGCTATACAGGTTAGTATTTTGAGCAAGGAAGAGAATCGTCAATATAGCAGTTCTGTTGTAAAAAGCGCAATGATGGATTTTGACGGGAGAAGTGTTTCCATTTTTAGCATAAATACTGACTGGTATATAAATCCATGATTCTGCTTTCAGCTGTTTTTTAGTAAAGTATTCGCAGAGCTTCAAGGTTTTTATATCCTTGAGGCCTTTTTTATTTTAAGTAATATAAGAATTTCACGATTATTAAAGCTAGTTTATTTATAGCTTGATAAGATTTTTTATAGCTTAAAGTATATTAAGCAGAAAAAGTGTTTTACATTTAAGTATTTATTTTAAAATTGGATATATGTTCTCCATAAGCCTTAGGCTGTCTTGATTATCAAGATAGCAGGGCTTATTTTATTTTGCATAAATGTATTAATGATGTGTGAGTTTATGAAAGGCAAAAGGTGAAAAATTATGATGAGTATTAATAGTAAGTTAAAAAGAAATATAAGGATTAGTTATATATATAATTTCATGATGCAATTTAATATAACAACCGCAGTATGGGTTTTATATCTTTCCTATAAGGGGATGTCTTTAGTTGAAATAGGGTTATTGGAGGCAATTTTTCATATAACCGGCTTACTCTTTGAACTACCAACAGGTGCAATAGCAGATATATATGGGAAAAGATTCAGTATAATTGTTGGAAGAATTCTAAGTATTATAGCTACTATTCTCATGATTGTATCAAATAGCTTTTGGGAGTTTGCTTTGGCTTTTGTTATTACAGCGGCTTCGTATAATATGGAATCTGGCGCAGGAGAAGCACTTGTTTATGATAGTCTTAAGGAACTGGGTGAAGAGGAAAGGTATAAGAGAATATGGGGAAGCTTATCCTTCTTAATGTCAATTTCCCAAGGTTTTGCTATTTTACTTGGAGGAATTTTAGCTGATGTAAAATTTTTATATGCATATATATTAGGTGCAATTCTTCAGCTTATTGCCCTCATAATTTCACTAGGCTACACTGAACCTCCGATGGAGAAGGTAAAGAGTGAAGAGAATGCTGTTATAAGTCAATTGAGAATTAGTGTGACTGTTTTAAGAGAGAAAAGACTGGTAGGTTACCTCATCTTATTGTTTGCCGTTATATCAAGTCTTGGAGCGACAGTTTTCTTTTACTCCCAGAAGTATTTTGAAGATATAAGCTATACAAAAACAGAAATTGCACTAATTTTTGCAGTAAGCAGTCTATTGTCAGCTTTAAGCTCAAAGTATGCTCATAAACTGGAGAAAAGATTAAAGCCGGGAGGAATATTGGTATTAATAGCGCTATTGAATATTTGTGCTTTATTTGGACTATGTTTTATAGGAAGGTTGTCTATAACATTCTTTTTAGTATGTTCGGCATCTGAAGGTTTGTCCTATCCGATCTTTAGTGATTATATAAATTCCAGAATACCTTCCGAATTTAGAGCAACGTTGTTATCTGTAAACAGCCTATGTTACAGCTTATTTATGATATGTGTATTTCCGTTGTTTGGAATAACCGCAGATAAGTTAGGATTTTCTAATACCTTTGGAATAATAGGGGTTATGTATATTCCTATAATGTTAATTTTACTATTGAAAATTAAGTCATATTGGTTTGGAGGAAAAATAAAATGATTGAATTAGCGATAAATTGTCTAGAAAAATATTATGGTGCAGCTATGGTGCTAAAAAATATTACCTTTGAAGTGCAGACAGGAGAAAAGGTTGGAATTGTTGGCACGAATGGCTGCGGTAAAAGCACACTATTAAAAGTAATTATGGGGTTGGAAAGTTATGAAAAGGGTATGTTGACTATAAAAAAGGGACATACAATAGGATATTTGGAGCAAATGCCAAATTACAGTGAAAATTATACTGTGATGGATGTACTA
>JAEZDX010000541.1 GCA_023417975.1 Bacillota bacterium | reverse complement strand
GTTAAAGACACAGTAAAAAGTGCTGTAGTTTCAAAGAAATTCGACGATCAGTTAGAGCAGTGGAAGAAGGACGCAAAATATGTATTAAAGAAGAACGATGCAGTATATAACAATATAAAGGTTTCTTAAATATCCGCTGCAGTTTAATTTAATATACAGTTTTTAATAAAATTAATATAATTTATACTAAAGAGCATGAAAACCAGACGTTTTTTATGCTCTTTTTTCACTTAAAGCTAAAAACAGCAAGAAATGTTAAGATTTTTTACTGTTTATGAATTATAATTCTAGTATGGAAAAATAAATTGTACGTGGGAGGACAGAAATGATTGATATAAAGATGATTCAAAAAACCATTGATTATATAGAGGCTAATTTGTTTGAAAAGATTGAGCTTGATCATGTTGCAGAGAATGCTTTTATATCAAAATTTCATTATACACGAATTTTTCATTCTGTAGTTGGAACTCCTATTGTGGAATATATAAGAAGAAGAAGGCTTACAGAAGCGGCTAAAGAGCTGTTAGAAACAGATAAAAAAATAATTGATATAGCTCTTAAGTATCAATTTGGATCACAGGAAGCTTTCACTCGAGCCTTTAAGAAAATGTTCCATATTTCACCCATGGGGTTCAGAAAACTTAAGTGCGAAATTCAGTTGTTTGAAAGGATAAATATAATTCAAATAAAAGCAGCTAAAGCTGAAGAGTATCAAAAACCTATTTGTATGGCGGCATAATTTATATAGTTTACTTGAAAGGAGATTATTTATGAGTTTAGTGCCAACAGTTATCGAAAGTACCAACAGAGGAGAAAGAGCTTATGATATTTATTCAAGGCTCCTTAAAGACAGAATAATAATGTTAAGCGACCAGGTTAGTGACAGCACTGCAAGTATAATAATTGCACAGATGCTTTTTTTAGAGGCAGATGATCCCGACAGAGATATATATTTTTATATAAACAGTCCCGGTGGATCTGTAACTTCAGGACTTGCAATTTATGATACAATGCAGTATATTAAACCACCAGTCTCAACTATTTGTATAGGTTTGGCTGCAAGCATGGGATCATTTCTTCTAACAGCAGGAGCAAAGGGAAAGAGATATGCTCTTCCCAATAGTGAAATATTGATTCATCAGCCTTCTGTTTCCGGGGGGTTTCAAGGTCAGGCCACAGATATTGAAATTCATGCTCGATGGATGCTTAAGACAAAAGAGAAAATCAATAAAATATACGCTGAAGCTACAGGCCAACCACTGGAAAAAATTCAGCAGGATATGGAAAGAGATTACTTTATGTCTGCTGAGGAAGCAAAGACCTATGGACTTATCGATGAAATATTATACAAAAAATAATAAAATTCTGTGAATTAAAAACTGTTTTTATGAAGGATTTTGTTAATTATATGACGAATTATAATTATTAAAGGGTAAAGTGCTCTTTAATAATTTTTTTATAATATTTTATAGGTGGGGATAAAATGGCAAAGGTTGTTAAAGGTTCTGTTATAATTCTTGATGATTTTAATAATGTGCTTGTAGCCGAAAGAGGTAAGGGAAAAAAGGATTCTCCGAAGCTTTGGGGAATATTCGGCAGAGCTTTAAAAGGTAAAGAAGATGGGGAGGCATGTATAGCAAAGATAGTAGATAAGGAATTAGGCTGTACAATTTTTGATTTAGCACTTTGCAAAGAGTATATTTTAAATTGTGAAAATGGTGACTTACATCAGATATTTACCGGTAAAATCAGAGAGATGGTGTCCCTACATAAGGAAATTAACAAGGTTAAATGGATTTGTCAACGGGAATTTATTAATTTAGATTTTAATGAAGAGGATAAAAAAATATTGTTGGATTACTTCAACTGTTGTAAATAAGAGCCGAAAGGCTCTTTTATTTTTAAAGAGGTTTAATATATGTTTAGAAATATATAGTGGAAAGGACTAAAGTCATAGCTTATAATATTTATACAGAATATATTTAAGAAAAAATTTCTTTTCTTAAAATAAAGGAGAAACTCTATGGAGACGAAAGGTATAACTGTAGAAAAGAACAAAATTAAATTAAAGAAACCAAGACATTATAAGGTCATAATGCATAACGATGATTATACTACTATGGAATTTGTAGTATTTATTCTGAATACTGTTTTTAATAAAAACATTGAAGAAGCAAGCAGGATAATGTTGGATGTGCATGAAAAGGGCAGGGGAATTGCAGGCGTATATCCTTATGATATTGCAGCAACAAAAGTATCTATAGCCATGTCTGCAGCTGAGCAGGAAGGCTTTCCGTTTAAACTGACTTTGGAAGAGGAGTAAAGTATGAATATAACAAAAAAGTTAAATGAGATAATATTAGAAGCCTACGAACAAGCTAGGCTTAATAAAAATGAATATGTCACTCCTGAACATTTGCTTTATGCTGCATTGTTAAACAAAGAACTTGCAGAGGTAATAATGCTGTGTGGAGGAGATGTGGAAGAGCTTAAAAGAAATCTTCTTGGATATATAGATAGCTATATAAATAGAATTGAGGACGGTGAACCTCAGGAGAGCATTGGACTGCAGAAGATAATCTATATCGCAAGTCTTCAGGTTGAAAGCTCAGGAAAAGATACTATTGATGTGGACCATATTTTAGCTGCACTGTACAGTTTAGAGGAAAGCTATGCAAGTTACTTTTTGCAGGAACAGGGAATAAGCTTAAGAGATCTATTGTTTCACCTTTGTCATAAAGATGAAGAAGAAATTAATGGCATAGAAGAAGCAGATGCGGAAGAATATGAGGATATGGAGAGCAGTTCTAAGCAGACTGTGCTTGAAAAATTTACTGTTAATATGACTAAATTGGCACGAGATGGAATGTCGGAACCACTGATAGGGCGGGAAGACATAATTGAAAGAACTATTCAGATTCTGTGCAGAAGAAACAAAAATAATCCAATACATTTAGGAGAACCTGGAGTTGGGAAAACTGCTATTACCATTGGGCTTGCAAAACTCATTTCTGAAGGAAAAGTACCTTCAAAGCTTAAAGATGCAGAAGTTTTTTCGCTGGATTTGGGCTCAATGCTTGCAGGAACTAAGTACAGGGGCGATTTTGAAGAAAGAATAAAAAAGGTATTGGATGAAATAAAAAAGTATTCAAATCCAATTGTATATATCGATGAAATTCATAATATTGTGGGAGCAGGAGCACTGAGCGCAGGTTCCTTAGATGCATCCAATCTTTTAAAGCCCTATTTAATGGAAGGAAAGATTAAGTTTATAGGAGCCACTACCTATGATGAGTATAAAAAGTATTTTTCAAAGGATAAAGCATTAAGCAGGCGTTTTCAAACTATTGAAGTGAAAGAGGCCACTGAAGAAGAAACTGTAATCATATTGGAAGGCTTAAAAGAAAGTTATGAAAAGCATCATAATGTCATTTATACTAAGGATGCCATTATCAGTGCAGTAACACTCAGCCATAAGTATATAAATGACAGGTTCCTTCCCGATAAAGCTATAGATGTATTGGATGAAGCCGGTTCCTATATGGTAATGAAAGAAAAAAACGGAGAAGAACCCGTAATAATAGACGAGAAGATAATTGAAGAGATAATTGCTAAAATATGCAGTATTCCTAAAAAGACTGTGGAAGTTGATGAAATCGGTTCGTTGAAGCATATGGAGGCTATGCTGAAAAATAGTATATTTGGGCAGGATAATGCAGTTGAAGAGGTAGTAAGATGCATTAAGCTATCAAGAGCAGGCTTGAATGAAGAAAACAAACCGGTAGCCTCTATGCTGTTTGTTGGTCCTACAGGAGTAGGAAAGACTGAAATTGCCAAGAGTCTTGCGAAAAATCTAGGTATAGAGCTTGTTAGGTTTGATATGAGTGAATACGGGGAAAAGCATGCAGCCTCAAAGTTAATTGGCGCGCCTCCGGGGTATGTAGGCTATGAGGAAGGCGGTCTTCTAACGGATACAATTAGAAAAAAGCCTCATTGTGTTCTTCTGCTAGATGAAATTGAAAAGGCTCACAGTGACATACTTGGTGTGCTGCTGCAGGTTATGGACTATGCAACCTTAACAGATAATCAAGGAAGAAAAGCGGATTTTAGAAATGTTATAATTATAATGACATCCAATGCAGGAGCAAGAAATATCGGTAAAAATCTAGTAGGTTTTGGGGAAAGAGAAATTCAAGGTGAAGCAATAATGGAAGAAGTTAAAAGAAGCTTTACTCCAGAATTCAGAAACAGATTGGATAGAATTGTAGTATTCAATCATATAAACCATGAAATGGCTGTAAATATTGCAAGAAAAGAATTGAACAATTTCAAGGAGAAGCTGTCAGGGAAAAAGGTTGTTATGGAATTCAGTGAAAAATGTGTCCATTATTTTGCTGACAAAGGCACATCAAAGGAATTTGGAGCTAGAGAGATAATCCGTATTATTAACTCTGAATTAAAGCCTTTGTTGGTGGATGAAATTTTATTCGGCAAGTTAAGCAGCGGAGGCATTTGTACTGTGGATTGTGATGCTAGCGGTTTTAAATTGTCACTTAAAAAATAATGCAATTAAACTTAGGAGGCTGCCTTCAATTGCGATTGGAATCGTAATTGAAGGCAGCCTCGTGTTAAAGCTAGTAAAGCGGGCTTTCATAAACATAGTATAGATAATCAGGCTCCCAATTTGACCATGAGTATTAATGGGAGGATATTAATTTTTCCATAAGTGATTTATCTTCAGAAAGTATTGGAGTATATATTTCTTGCAAGCCTGAAGTCATATATTTGGATATATAGTAATTCATAAAAGTATCAATTGCGTCAAAGGAATCTTCTATAGCAAGAAAATTCGGCTCTCCTTTGTATTTAAAAATACCCGGATGATTGTTTATTATTACGAGACCTTCTTCTTCTTTAAGTTTCTGAAACAATTCAGGGGTAATTT
>JAEZDX010000535.1 GCA_023417975.1 Bacillota bacterium | reverse complement strand
CGTCAGGGTCGGGTAAGAGTACATTTTTAAGATGTCTTAACCACTTGGAAATACCTGATGAAGGAGAAGTTGTTGTTGAAGGAGAAAAACTGAATCATAGAAACAAAAAACATTTAAGACAAACTATCGAAAAGATGGGTATGGTTTTTCAAAATTTTAATCTTTTTCCTCATATGACTGTAATAGAAAATGTAAAGGAAGCACCGGTAACAGTTAAAAAGGAGAAAAAAACCATAGTTTCGGAAAGAGCTAAAAGACTTATTGCGAAAGTAGGGTTAAGTGATAAGCTAGATGTATATCCCTCCAAGCTTTCAGGTGGACAAAAGCAAAGAGTTGCTATTGCAAGAGCTCTTGCCATGGAGCCGGACATAATGCTATTTGATGAACCAACCTCGGCTTTGGATCCCGAATTGGTTGGAGAAGTTCTCAATGTAATGAAGGATTTGGCTAAGGAAGGTATGACAATGGTAGTGGTGACTCATGAAATGGGTTTTGCTAAAGAAGTTGCCGATAGAGTAATATTTATGGATGGAGGCAGAATTGTAGAGGAGAGTACTCCAGAAGAGATGTTTTCAAATCCGAAAGAAGAAAGAACAAAAGCGTTTCTTGAAAAAGTTCTATAATAAACTACAATATATATACAATTTGAAAATGAAAAACCTCGACAGATTAAAGATGTGTAAGTTCAAACCTCTTTAATCTGTCGGGGTTTAATTTATGAGATTTTTCCTTAATAAAATTGAATTACTGGACGCCTTTATTTTTTAGACAATTCATCGAGTGCAGACCCTGTAACTCTGTAAGTTGTCCATTCATCATTTGGTACTGCGCCCATACTTTTATAGAAATTTATAGAAGGTTCATTCCAATCAAGACAAGCCCATTCCAGCCTTCCGCAGCCTCTCTCCTTACACAGTGCTGCTAAAAATACAAGAGTGGCTTTCCCTAAGCCTTTACCTCGCATATGTGGACGTACGAATAAGTCCTCTAAATATATTCCGGGTTTACCTAAAAAAGTAGAAAAGTTGTGAAAAAATAATGCAAAACTCACCGGTTCATCATTATATTCTCCGATAATTACTTCTGCAATATTTTTGTCAAACAGGGAATGACGCAATAATTCCTCTGTAGCGGTAACTTCGTTACACAAGTTTTCATATTCTGCAAGTTCTTTTATAAATTGCAATATCAAGCCTGTATCCTCCGCTTCTGCAAGTCTGAATTTAAAGCCTTCCACGGAAGTATTCATTAGTTTTTTCATTCATACATCCCTCCATACATATACCATAGTTTCTATATTTATGACTTTAACATAACTCTTTATGGAAATAAAGTAAATGTACAATGGGGATTGATACATATTTTCAAAAACCGTAACATTTAACACCGAATTGTTAGGTGATTTTAGATAAGATTATATTTGTAGACAACGACAAGTGAAAAATTTAAATATATATATAAGAAGGAGAGAAAAATATGTGTGGCACAACAAATACAAATAATACACCAAATCCAATGTTCTGCTATCAGTGTGAGCAGACCCCTGCAGCAGGATGTACAAAATTCGGAGTATGTGGAAAGAACCCTGATATTGCAAGTCTTCAGGACATAATGATATTAGGACTTAAAGGGGTTGCAGCTTATGCTACTCATGCAAGAGAACTTGGACTTGATGATGCAGAAGTAAATGCAATAACTCATGAAGCATTATATACAACACTTACAAACTCAAACTTCAATTTAGAAGAACATATAAATATGGTATTAAAAGTTGGTACAGCTACTGTGAAAATAATGGATGTACTTGATGGAGCACATACTTCAAGATTTGGAGTTCCTACACCTGTAAGAGTTTCTCAAGATAAGATAGAAGGACATAGCATATTGGTAACAGGACATAATCTATATGCCTTGGAAAAGCTTTTAAAGCAGACAGAGGGAAAGGGTATTAACATCTATACTCACTCAGAAATGCTGCCTGCACATGGCTATCCTGAATTAAAGAAATACTCGCATTTAAAGGGTAATGTTGGTAAAGCATGGTATGACCAAAGAAAGCTCTTTGAAGAATTCCCTGGAGCAATTTTAGGTACAACCAATTGTTTAATGCCGATAACTACCGGAACTTATGCAGACAGATTCTGGACATACGGAACAGCAGGAGTAGAAGGAATAGCTAAAATCAAGAACAATGATTTTACACCTATAATTGAAAGAGCTTTGGAATTACCTGTAGTGAATATTGAATCCGACAAGACATTATTAACAGGCTTTCACCATAACACTGTATTAAATATAGCACCGGAAATAATCGAAGCTGTTAAGGAAGGAAAGATTAAGAGATTCTTTGTAATAGCCGGTTGTGATGCACCAACAAAGGGAAGAGATTATTTTAGAGAGTTGGCAGAAACACTTCCTCAAGAATGTGTTATATTGACTACATCCTGCGGAAAATTCAGATTTAACGATATAGACTTTGGAACAGTTCCGGGAACTGAAATTCCAAGATATATAGATTTAGGACAATGTAATAATTCAGGATCTGCAGTAAAGATAGCTTTAGCGCTAGCAGAAGCTTTCGGATGCGGTGTAAATGATCTTCCGCTAAGTATCGTATTGTCATGGTTTGAACAAAAGGCCGTTGCAATTCTCCTTGGACTGTTTAGTCTTGGTGTTAAAAATATTCATGTTGGACCAAGTGCACCTAAGTTTATCAGCCCTGGAGTGTTAAAGGTACTTCAAGATACTTTCAACCTTCAGCTAATAAGTGGAGATGCACAGGCTGACATGGCAAAGTTCTTAGGTAATTCTTAATTATATATTTCTTCATTTACAACTCACTTTCATGGCAAAGTTTTGCACATAGAAAGTGAGTTTTTTTCATTAAAGAAACAATGGTTAAAGCGCTCCTGTAATTGAAATAAAATTGTTTGATATGTATTGACATGTTAATACTTACGTATTACTATAATAGTATAGTAATACGTAGTTATAAAAACTACGTGAATAAAGGCGAATAATGCGGTACATAATTATATATATGAAAATATAGGAGGTAAGAAGCATGAACATAAAAGAGTGTTACAATTTTGTTGTGTATGGGGATTCAATCTCCAAGGGTATAGTTTATGATGACTCAGTGGGGCGTTATGTTGTGCTTAAAGACAATTTTGCCAATATTGTTGGGGACAGGTTGAAATGTGTTATATATAATATGGGTAGGTTTGGTAACAACATTGTCAGAGGTCAGCGCAAAATTGATGTAGATGTAATCAAAAAGAATCCGGATATTGTATTAATCGAATTTGGAGGTAATGACTGCGATTTAGATTGGCAAGCTGTTGCAGAGAATCCCAAGGTAGATCATGCGCCTAAAACGGATTTAAGTGTATTTGAGAACACCTTAGACAATATAATTGCTTATTTCAGAAAGCTTAACATAATTCCTGTACTTATGACGCTTCCGCCATTAGACTCGGACAGATATTTCAGATGGGTTTGCAAAAATGATTTAAATGCTGAAAAAAGTGTTTTAACTTATCTTGGCGATATTAAGAGAATATTTTCCTGGCAGGAGCAATACAGCAAAAAAATAGAAGAAGCAGCCAGAAAGAATAATATAGAAATTATTGATGTGAGGGAAGCTTTTCTTATGCAAGGTGATTACAGCAAATATTTGTGCATTGATGGAATTCATCCAAATAAGGATGGACACATGCTCATAGCTGATAAGATATTGGATTATATAAATCAAAATTATAGATTTCTTTTAAAATAGAGCGGTTAGCCGCTCTATTTTCTTTGGAGTATAATTCTCTATATAAAGTTACAGAAGCTAAAGACGATATAAATTATAGATTGATAATTATAAAAGTTACAATTATGTATATAATAGGCTATAATAGTATGAAATTTGATAAAAATTAAAATTACTATTAAAAATTATGTAGAAATAGTTTATAATGTATTTATGTGTTTTCGGGGTAAGGAAGTAATTGTGAAAGCACCATTGGCTAGAATGATACCTGTAACGGAGGTGAAGACATGGAATTTGATGCAGCATTAAATAAAATAGTTGTAGGTAAACCCTTTGGAATGACTATGGTGAAGGGTTCTCAAGGCACTGGTAAGACTGCGGCTGCAGCCTGCAGAGCATTGTATCTGAAAAACAGTTACTGCCTTTATGAGGATGAAAAGATATTGGTAACAGCAAATGATAATTACGACATTAGTCTTTTAAAACGTTTTTATGAAGAAGCTAAAGATAGTTATAAATATGATTATGCCACTCTTTTTTCATTATCAAAACAAGAACCTGTAGAATTTTGTACTTTGGATGATTTGGTTATAAAATATTATTCCATATATGAGAAAGAGAATAAAACAGACTATAGGCTAATAGAAGCAAAGGAAAAGCTGCAAATAATAAAAGAGTGTGTAGATGAAGTAAAACATAAATATAAAAATGTGCGTCTTATCAAAAAGTGTAATGAAGAGTTTATCATTGATGAAATAAATTGGATTAAGGCCTGTGATATACGGACTTTGGAAGAGTATAAAAACTCTGCAAGATTAGGAAGAGTGTCAAGAAAAGGCATTGGACCGGTAAGGCTTATAAGAAATTCAAAATCAAGAGAGGCTATATTTGAAATTATGCTTCTTTACAATGAGAAAATATTTAGAAACAATATGATAGATGAAATAGACAGAGAGAGACTGGCTTTAAAAGCTATAATTAATAATGAACAGGGAAAATATACACACATGGTTGTAGATAACGCACATAAGCTATCACGTATTCAGCTCAACATATTAATGTCTTTAAAAAGCAGTAAGGCCTATTCAAGCATGATGCTTATGGTAAACCATAAAGCAGAACCGTCGGATGGGAGTTGGATTACTAAAGGAAGAAAACAAAAGGATTTAGAATTTAATACTTCTATTAAAAGCTGTTATTTGAAGAAGAATTTTATGGAGTTTTTAAGGCACGAGGCCTTAATTGAGAGTGACTCGGAAATAGGATCTAAAAGAGAAGATTGTATGGAGAAGTATGTTTATGTGGATATGAGACATAAAAGAAATTTTCGATTTCTGAGAGACACTTCCAATTATGACGAACTAATACTGACGGAAGAAAAGGAAGATATATTGTGCGGCAAGAATGAACTTGTTTCAATACCTGTTTATAGCAACATAGCAGCGGGTGAACCTATCACTATAAATCCTGACAGAGTAGATACCTTCAATCTTCCTCAATACTGGGTAAAGGGAATGAAAGACTGCTTCATGCTGAAGGTCAAAGGAGACAGTATGATTGGAGCAGACATTGATGATGGAGATTTTGTAGTGATCAGAAAGCAGAATACTGCTTCTAACAGAGATATTGTTGCGGTTGACATTGAAGGCAGCGCTACATTGAAAAGATTGTGGCTTGGTAAAGAAGAAGTACTGCTTATGCCTGAAAATGAAAAGTATTCTCCAATCCCAATTAAGGACAGAGATGCGGTAATACTTGGAGTTGTTATAGGAATAATTAAGAATGCAGCATAATACTATATTTTTGAGAGCCGTACAAAACTTCGAATAAGGGGTGCTATTTTGGAAAAATCAAAGGTATACTTTACTGATATGAGAACTAGACCGGGCTACAACATGCTTGATAAACTTGAAAAGCTTGTTAGGAAAGCAGGAATACAAAATATTGATTTTAATAATAAGTTTACAGCTATAAAGATTCACTTTGGTGAACCTGGAAATCTTGCTTACATAAAACCAAATTATGCAGCAGTTATAGTTAGTCTTATAAAAGAACTTGGAGGTATACCGTTTCTTACCGATTCAAATACCTTATACAGCGGCAGAAGGTCAAATGCCGTAGACCATCTTCAGGCTGCTGCAGAAAATGGTTTTAACATAATTGCTACAGGCTGTCATGTAATAATTGCTGACGGTTTAAAGGGAACGGATTATAGGGAAATTGAAATAAACCAAAAGCATTGTAAGACTGCAAAAATCGGCACAGCTATAGCAGATGCGGATATAATAATATCTATGAATCATTTTAAAGGTCATGAAATGACAGGTTTTGGAGGAGCACTAAAAAACCTTGGGATGGGTTCAGGTTCAAGAGGCGGAAAACTGGAAATGCATTCTGCATCAAAACCTATAATTGTAAAAGATAACTGTATAAGCTGCGGGCAGTGTGTAAAAAATTGTGCACACGGTGCGGTAAAATTTAATTCGGATAAAAAAGCTGAAATAAATTACGATATATGTGTTGGCTGTGGTCAATGCGTTGCAGTGTGTAAATTTGACAGCGCACAAGTTAAGTGGAATGAGGCGGCAGATACGGCCAATGAGAAGATAGCAGAATACGCATATGCTGTAGTTAAAGATAGGCCAGCTTTTCACATAAGTTTTATAATGAATATATCTCCGGATTGTGATTGCTTTGCAAATAATGATATGCCCATAACTCCGGACATAGGAATAGCTACTTCTTTTGACCCCGTTGCATTGGATAAAGCCTGCGTGGATTTGGTAAATGATGGACCCGCCAACCATGGCTCAATATTGGAAGATAAGCACTACCATGAAGGAGATAAGTTTAACCACATTCATCAGCATACTGACTGGAGGACCGGTCTCAAACACGGTGAGGAAATTGGTCTTGGAACAATGGAATACGAATTGATAAAACTATAATAGGTTAAACAGAAAGCACCGATACCTTGTTTAGTATTGGTGCTTTGTTCTGCATAATTACAGTGATTTTTGGAAAGAAGGTACAGGAATGAATTTTATAAACGACGCAGTAAATTACATTTTAAGCTTTAAAGCATATGTTATGCTTCCAATGTTAATGTTTATTATATGTATGATTATACGGATGAAAGTAACGAAAGCTCTTACTCATTGTATAACTCTCGGTATAGGATTTATAGGTATATTTATTGTATTTGATTATTTTGTAGGTAAAATTGGTACGGTTATTGAGAGCATTGTGAAAAGTACCGGAAGTTCAATGAACGTGCTTGATGTGGGTTGGCCTCCTATGGCTGCAATAACTTGGTCCTTTAAGCTGGCTCCACTAATGATTTTAATCATAATAGGAGTAAACATAGTAATGCTTTTGTTTAAGCTTACGTCTACAGTAAATATTGATATTTGGAATTATTGGCACTTTATTTTTACATCTCAGCTTGTTTACTTCATTACATCAAATATATTACTTGCAATTGCTGCAGGTATAGCAGCAATGATTTTGACGGTAAAGCTTGGAGATTGGAGTGCAGAAAGAGTTGCAAAAATATCGGGACTTAAAGGTATAAGTATAACAACCTTATCCGGTCAAGCCTACTATCCAATTGGAATTATTATGGATAAGATCATGAATCACATACCAGGACTAAATAAGGTAAACGCTAATCCGGAAAATATTAAGAAGAGACTGGGCTTTTTTGGTGAGCCTATGTTTATTGGGCTCGTTATGGGAGCAGGACTGGGTATAGCAGCAGGCTATAATGTGAAGGATGTATTTGATTTAGCATTTAGTATAGCTGCAGTAGTATTTATACTTCCGAGAATGTGCTCAATATTGGGTGAAGGTCTTATGCCTATATCAGATGGAGCCAAAGCTTATATACTCAAGAAGTTTCCGTCTATGAAGAATGCTTATATAGGTATGGATTTAGCAGTGCTTGTTGGTAATCCTGCAGCGGTGGTTACAGGAATATTACTTATGCCTGTAGCGTTGGTATTGGCACTAATACTACCAGGGGTAAGGTTCATACCTTTAGGTGACCTTCCGAATTTGATAGGAGCAACAGTGCTAATAGTAGTTGCCTGCAGAGGAAATGTAATTCGCTCAATAATTGCTTCCATACCTGTAATAATCGGAAAGCTGTATGTAGCATCGGCAATGGCTGACACATATACTACATTGGCCCAGAAGGCCAACTTCAGTGTTAAAGGATATAATGGAACAATTACGTCCTTTTTAGATGGAGGAAATCTATTGAGAACCTGGTTTGCTTTTTTGTTCAGCGGAAAGCTGTGGGCTGTACTGCTGCTTATTATATTAATACCGGTAATAATATACACAAGGAAGGTTTCAAAGGCTGAATAAATAGCATTATTATCCGGTAATTTCAGCAGTCTCGGAAAAATAAGTTCACATTAAGCAAATTTGCTTCATATTATAGAACATAGCCATTTATGGAGTGATGAGGCATTGTTATATGCACTTGTTTTAGCCGGAGGTAAAGGTACAAGATTATATCCGCTTTCAAGGTCAGATAATCCGAAACAGTTTTTAAAGATAATCAACAATAAAAGCTTTTTGAGGAATACAGTGGATAGAATAAAGCCAATGGTAAGCAAAGAAAATATTTATATTGTTACAAATGAAGATTATGTAGCAAAGGTAACGGAAGAACTACCTGAAATCGACGAAAAAAATATATTCACTGAGCCATCCAACAAAGAGACAGCTACCTGCATAGGCTTATCTGCAGTGAAACTGTTAAAAAAGGATAAGGATGCTGTTATGGTTGTTTTGCCTTCGGATCATTATATAAACGGAGAAAAGCCGTTTATAGACACATTGCAGCAGGCTGTAGAAATTGCTGAAAAAAGAAGAGGCTTGGTTACAATAGGCATAGAGCCTACCAGACCGGAAACCGGATATGGATATATAGAAATGGGCAATAGGGTGAATACGGGGATGGCTACCTACAAAGTTGAGAGGTTTACAGAAAAGCCCAATGTTGAGGTTGCGAAGGATTTTCTTCTAAAAGGAACCTATCTTTGGAACAGCGGTATGTTCGTATGGAGAGCTGATGTTTTTCTCAGAGAGATGGAAAAGTATCTCCCAAAGCTTTATAAAAATCTTATGGAGATCTATCAGCATGTGGGTATGGAAGACGAAGAAGAGATTATAAAAGAACAGTATGAGATTATTGATGGAATTTCTGTAGATTTTGGAATAATGCAAAAGACAAGAAAGGGTTACGTAATAAAATGTGAGTTCGAATGGGATGACATAGGAAGCTTTGAATCCTTGTCAAGATTTCTTGCCCACTCCCGCAGCAATAAAATCACAGGAAAAGCTTATCTTGAGGACAGTGAAAACTGCATGATATTTTCCGGAGAAAAGCTCATAATAGGCTTTGGAATAAAAGACCTGGTAATAGTGGAGGCAGGGGATGTGGTGCTCGTAATGGATAGAGAAAAGGATCAAGAGATAAAGCATCTTGTAAATAATATGAAGGACGATTCAGAGGTAAAAGACTATATATAGGTAAGAATAAAGGCTGAGAAATTCACTGTTTCTCAGCCTTTATTACTTACAGTTTAAATTTATCTATTATATTGTTTAATTCTTTAGACTTATCCGTAAGCTTTGTAGCTAAGGTAAACATTTCATTATTAGAAGCAGCCTGCTCTTCCATGGTCGCTGAAACCTGTTCCGTAGCTGCGGAATTATCCTGGGAGATGGCTGAAATATTATCCATGCTTTTTACGAGTATTTCTTTATCGCTATCAAGCTTTGAAATAGATCCGGTAGATTCCTGTACCATATTAAGTATGGAGTCAAAGGATTTTTTAATTATGTCAAAGGCTTCAATAGTGTTATCTACTTTTTTATATTCACTTTCAAAGTTCTTTGTAGCATGCTCGGAAGCAGTCACGGATTCTTGAATGGAACGCTGAATTTTACTAATTATTTTCTTAATCTCCTCTGAGGATTGCTTGCTTTGATCAGCCAACTTCCTTACTTCATCGGCTACAACCGCAAAGCCTCTTCCTGCTTCGCCCGCTCTTGCAGCTTCAATGGCAGCATTCAGTGATAACAGGTTAGTTCTGTCCGTTATTTCATTTATATTTTTTAATATTAATAATATATCTTTAGTATTGTCATCTAATTTACTAATGGTTTTAGCTACAGTATTTATTGTGTTTTTATTTTCTGACGCAGAATCTTTTAACTCACCTATAACCTTGGTTTTATCTTCAATAATTGAAAGAGTCTTTTTGGTAGTGTCCTGTATGGAGCTTATATGATCTATAGTCATAGCTATTTCTTCATTAAATTGCTTAGTAAAATCAAGACAGCCGGATACGTCTTCAGCCTGCCTAAAGGAACCTTCGGATATATTGCTTATAGTTTGTGTGGTGGCATCTGATGCATCCTTGAGAGCCTCTGAAATATCCTGAAGATGAACTGCTGCCTCCGTAGACTCTAAGGATAAATCTTTTGTGGCTTTAAGCATATCCCTCAACTTCAAAATCATCTCGTTAAAATTAGAAGAAAGCTGATCTACTTCTTTAATATTGGATCCGTTTAAGCTTACCGAAAAGTTTCCTTCTGAAAGCTCCCTGGTTGTATTTACGATTTCTCCCAGCGGTTTTGCTATCTGCTTGCTTATGTATGTTGTTATACCTATACAAATGAGTAAGATCACAAAGATAATTACAAAATTGATTATTCCTATATTTATAGCAGTTGAGTATAGCTCATTAACGGGTACTAAGGCTATGAATTTCCACTGTGTGGATTTGGCTGTATCATAAATAACAAGCATTTGTTTACCGTTAACCTTTGCTGTAAAGTTACCGTTTTCGCTATTCCTTACCTTTTCAAAATAGCTGTCCGTCTCCTTGTCTCCAATGTTAACACCTTTAGGATCTGTTAAAACATATCCGTCCTTATCAACTATTTTAATATAACCGCTTTTGCCGATGATATTGGAATTCATATATTTGTACAGTTTATCAGGGTCTATATCTATTTTCAAAACCCCTGCTTCCCTCATACCTGATCCCATAAGCATTCTTACATTGCTTATATAATCCGTATCATGGACTAAATCCTTATGCAGTGGTATCCATACAGCTTTACCCTTTGAATTCTTTGCTGCCTTGTACCAAGCTTCGTTTTTCACTGTCTCCAGCTGCTCTGCAGATATTGATTTTGAAGAAGTAACTGAATTGCCAAAATCATTATAAATTGAGATAGCCGTTACAATAGAACCGGCACCTAAAGAAGTAATACTTGAAAGTCTGTTGTATCTTTCGCGGGTGTTTACTAATTTAGTATAAAAGTCATCTTCGCTTTCTATAAGACCATTAACAAAATTTTGATCCGACAAGATTTGAATTGAATATGCATCTACTGCTTGGCTAAAAAATTCTATGTAAGCTTTACTCTGATCCAGCGAATGCTTAGCAGAAGTTTTAAAATCCTTCTCTACATTTTTCTTAGTAATGAAAAAGCTAGATATACTTGAGGATATAAGTGAAATAAATAGCAATAAGCTTAAAGTGGAGACTATTTTTGAAAATATGCTCTTCTTTGATGGTCGGTTGAAAATGGAGGTGAGCTTAAAATTACTGTGGAAATTAATTCTTTTTAAAAAACCGCCATATTCAACTTTTTTATTCATTTTTGCAATGTGTTTATTATGTGTAAACGATTGCTTTTTCTTCCAAAAAAACATTATAATCCCCCCTATAAGATGACTGAACATTGATATTTTTGTAGCTTTATAATAGCATACTAAAGCAGTTATGTAAACGTTAAGATATATGGGCAATTATGTAAAAATCATAAAAAAGTAAACTAACACTCCCTATATATGCTATAATGTTTTTACTAGACTACAGGTTAAGAGAAGAGAATATCGGGGGGAATTTCATGGAAAGACGTATGGCAAGGCATGATGCTAAACGCACAGTAATAAATAATCCTAGACTTAAGGCAAAACGGAGGACAAGACGTAGAGCTAAAAGATTGAGATTATAACTCTTACTAATAATAACAATATTCAGTATAAGCTGCTTATATAGATTTAGCGGAAGTAAGTCAGAAAATTCAAAAGATAGCACTGCCGTGAATGCCAATCATGGAACAAATCTCGTTGATGACAAAGATGGCACATATGGAACAAAGAAAGATAGATATAAAGTAGTAGTTGATGCAGGTCACGGAGGAATTGATGCAGGTGCTATTGGACCTACAAAGACCATGGAAAAGGACAATACCTTGGCAGTAGCGTTAAAGCTGGGTAAATTACTTGAGAGCAAAGCTATAGAAGTAATTTATACTAGAACAAGTGATAAAACAGATCTGCCGTCAGATGAAAGACCTAATCTTGAGGCAAGAACAGCCATATCAAATAATGCAAAGGCAGACCTGTTTATTAGCATTCATAACAACAGCTCTACTTATAAGGACGTACGTGGAGTTGAAACTTATTATTATGGCACAAGTTCAAAATCTAAGGCATTGGCTAATAGCATTCAATCCCACATAGTGGAAGCCTTAAAGCTAAAAGATAGGGGAATAAGGGAAGAAGACTTTTATGTGCTTAAAAATACAAGTGCACCATCAGCGCTTGTTGAACTTGGATACATAACTAATAGGGAAGAGGAAAATATTTTAAAAAGTTCAGGTTATCAGGATAAATATGCACAGGCTATTGCGGATGCCGTGTTTAAATATTTAGATATAAAATAATGATTTGTTTTATACTTGTACTTATACTTATTGTTAATAATTAAGATGGATAAACCAAAATTTTATGTTTTTGTTGCTCCAGCCTAAATCCCATGGTACATTATTTCGATCTGTATTATGGCATGAAACAAGAGTGTAGCCTTTTGAGTCTGCACCGCTTACTACAGACACATGT
>JAEZDX010000508.1 GCA_023417975.1 Bacillota bacterium | reverse complement strand
GAACTTACCTGAGAAACGAACAAAATGGCGGAACTCTTGAATCTAATTGGCTCTGTCCTATTCACAAATTTGATATACTCATAGGCGGCTCCGTAGTGAGTATAATTAATGCCATATTGATTTCAGCAGTTTCAATGCTGGAATACAGATTTATTTATGGAGTACATTTCACAGGAAATATTTTTCATTGGATTTTTATGTTTCTTTTATTGATGCCTGGCGTATACGGCATAAGCTCAATCTTTGCAAGTCTTGTACTTTGGGTAAAAGAGACCAATTCCCTAGTACAGTTGGTGCGCGGGCTCATTATGATACTTTGCGGAATAAGTTTTCCCATTTCGGTAATGCCGCAGTGGATGCAGGCTCTAGCCAAGTTTCTTCCTTTTACCTTCGGTATATCCGCAGCCAGAACTGTCATGATCAGTGGAGGCTCACTTATAACTGCAGGGGGAGATATCCTTGCTTGCCTTCTTGAAGGTATATTGTATCTATTGATTGGAAGATTATGCTTCATGGCAGTAGAACGCAAGGTTAGAGAAACCGGCTCATTAGATAGGTTTTAAGGAGGTAGAGAAATATGTATATTAGAAGAAACTTAATTGCGGCTAAGGCAAGATTTTGGGTGGGACTTAAGATATATTTCAGATATCCCTTAAAAATGCTTCAGGTTTTTATAGACCCCATAATATGGCTTGCACCCTTCTACTTTATGCAGAAGACTTTCTCCTCCGGGGGCAGTCTTAAAGGCTTTGAGCAATATTCGGGCAACTCTGATTTTATGGGTTTTCTTGTAATAGGATACATGATAACCGCCTATATAAATACAACCTTCTGGGGACTTGGCTATACTTTGAAGGATGAAATGTGGCAGGGAGTTTTGGAATCCAACTGGAGCACTCCTGTAAATAGAATAAACCTGCTTGTAAGCAGATGCTCTTTTGATTTTGTGGCAGTTACCGTTGAAAATATAATTACGGGCATAGTCTGTTACTTTGCATTTGGCTTTACGATAACCTCGTCAATCCTGAAGTTCTTGGCTTTCTTGATTCCCGGAATAATAGGAATGCTTGGCATTGGAATTGCAGTAGCCTCTCTAGTACTTATGGCCAAGGAGGCAAATGGAATAATTGATGTTTCCAGTTCACTCATAAGCGGTCTTTCCGGAGGTTTTTTCCCAATAAAGGTTATGCCAAGGATATTTATGATGCTGGCATTAGCACTTCCTCTTACGTACCTCAATGATTCCTCAAGAGCAATATTAATCGGTCAGGATACCATTCTTCCGCTGAAAGCAGAGTTTGTTATAATATTGGCGGCAATGTTCGTGCTGATGTTTATAGGAAGTTTCATATTTATGCGGGTGGAAAGACGCTGCAGAGCATCGGGTAATTTGTCCGGACATTAGGGAAAATAAGCTGCGCAACGGTTTGCGTGGCATTTTTCTTTTTTTGTGATATAATAAAATATGTGTCATAATTTTACGGATATACATATTAAAAAATTCATATAAACATGATAAAGTGAGGTAAAATATATGGGAAGAATGTTTGGAACCGATGGTGTAAGAGGTATAGCTAATAAGGAATTAACTGCAGAATTGGCATATAAGCTAGGTAGAGCAGGCGCTTATGTGCTCACAGAAGGTGCACATAAGCCTAAAATTCTTGTTGGCATGGATACAAGAATATCCTGTGATATGCTTGAATCAGCACTTGTGTCAGGTATATTATCCGTGGGAGCGGAAGCTATATGTGTGGGAATAGTGCCAACCCCTGCAATAGCATATCTTACGAGAAAGTATGGAGTTGATGCAGGTGTTATGATATCTGCCTCGCACAATCCCGTTGAATATAATGGAATAAAGTTTTTTAACGGTAACGGATATAAGCTATCAGATGAGCTTGAAGATAGAATTCAAAGCGTAATTGAAGGGAATTTCCAAGGGGTTCCGTCTCCAACAGGAGGAGAGCTTGGAAGAAAGACAATAGAAGACGGTGCATTGGAAGATTACACTGCATACGCAAAAGCTACTGTTGATACGAGCTTAAAAGGAATGAAGGTAGCACTTGACTGCGCAAACGGAGCGTGCTTCGAAGCGGCCGTTGAAACCTTCAGAACTCTTGGAGCAGAGGTAGTGGTAATCAATAACGATCCGGACGGAATAAATATTAATGATAACTGCGGTTCTACCCATATGGAAGAATTGATGGATTACGTTGTAAGAAAGCAGTGTGATCTTGGATTAGCCTTTGACGGAGATGCTGACAGATGTCTTTGTGTTGATGAAAAAGGACATATAGTAAGTGGAGATTTCATGATGGCTATTGCTGCAAAATATCTTAAGCAGCAGGGAAGGCTTAATGATAATGCACTTGTAGTAACAGTAATGAGCAACCTCGGACTTGATATAGCTATGCACAAAGAAGGTATAAGAACCGTTAAGACAAGGGTAGGAGACAGATACGTGCTTGAGGAAATGGTAAAGTACGGTTATAAGCTTGGCGGAGAACAGTCAGGACATATAATCTTCTTGGATTTTAACACTACAGGTGACGGTCTTGTTACAGGGCTGCAGATGGCTGCTATTATCAAAAAAAGCGGGAAGACTATGTCGGAGCTTGCATCGATGATGAAGGAGCTGCCACAGGTACTCGCAAATGCACAGGTGCCTAACCATATGAAAAATATTCATGAAACTGATATGGAGATAGTTGAGAGCATTAAAAAGATAGAAGAGGCACTTCATGGCTGCGGCAGAGTGCTAATAAGACCTTCAGGTACCGAACCTCTTGTTCGTGTTATGCTGGAAGGTGAGAATCAGGACGAAATAGATAAGATGGCTCATGACTTAGCCAAGTTAATTGAAATAAAGGCAAATAAATAATTCTCCAGTTACGAAAAAAAGGTCTCCCTGCCGGATGAAGCTTTCATCTGTAATGGGAGACCTTTTTATTATGGAAAAAGGAGAATCTTCATAAAATCATCACAACTATTTGGTAATATATTTACATATTTTAAGACAGGAGAGGTTATGAAATTATGAAGGCACAGAATGCTAAAAATCGATGGGTCAAGCTATTTACAGTAATGACATTAATTTTTGCCCTTACTGCAGCTTTTACAGGCTGTAAAAAAGAAACACCAACACAACAGTCTTCAAACACCGGTAATGAAACAGTAAAAACAGAAGTAACCGGTGGAAGTGATTTGAAAATACAAAAGAGTGAGCTTTCAAATACAGTAAAATTTTACGGTTATAAATCAGGAGATACATATATGGAGGTATTAGCTGTAAAAGCAAAGGACGGTTCAATAAAAACTGCTTTTAATACTTGCCAGGTATGTTATTCCTCCGGAAAGGGATATTACAAGCAAAAGGGTGATACAGTGGTTTGTCAGAATTGCGGCAATGTATTTGATATAGCCTATATTGGGAAAGCCCGAAATGGATGTAATCCGGTTCCGGTAGAGCCTTCAGCAATTAAGGATGACGGAAGCAGCATAGTTGTTTCAAAGGATTTTCTTGATAGCAGCAAGAATTTGTTTTTAAAGTGGAAGAAATAATTTTTAATATAAGCATGCAGTCAATTATTATGCTGCATGCTTTTTGTTATGTACATAAGATAAAAACAAATTATGTCCTTATAAAGCAAAGTTAATAATTTGTTTATTGACCAAATGGAAAATAATAAATATAATTAAAAAGACAGCTTAGCCATAGGAACATAATGGCAGTATAAGACATAGACTATAAGGTGAAGAAATCTTTCTGAAATACAAGCAGAAGCTTCTTCGCATAAGTAGGAACAAAGCTGTCAAATTAAAGCATGCCACCGAAAGTACAGGCCCTTAACGTTAAATTGAAGGGAGGATAGAAGAAAAACTTAATAATGGAGCGCCAGAGCTTAAGAGCAGCTTAAGCTGACGAGGGTGGGGATTATCGAAAATTCGGCGGATACCCCACGGTATGACACTACCGTTAAAGGTTGACAAAACCGCGAAGTGATTTGCGGGACAATATCAATCGGGTGTTTATTCCTTTCGTGCCTACACAATTTGGTTTTGCGAGGAATACAGAGTTTATAAGAAATAGATGGATTTATGTCCGGTCAAAAAGCGTGTTGTTTTTTGCCTTTTTGAGTTGTGCATAAATTTATAGTAAAGTTAAAACTCTATATTAAAGGGCATAAGGCAGATATGCGGATACAATTATGGAATTGTCCATATCCCATTTCTGTTTTATAGAACGCAAAAAGTCTTTTACATTCTGCCTTCGCAAAAATCCGTGAAGATAGGATATTTTACTCGTCACAATGGGAGACTTTTAATGTGTTCTATGTAGGTGGCTTATTATCTAAAAAATAAGTCATAGGAAAGGATGTATAAAAATGTGTGGAATAGTAGGATATATTGGTAAAAAGGAAGCAACTCCATTTTTAATTAACGGATTATCAAGATTGGAATATAGAGGTTACGATTCAGCAGGAGTAGCAGTAATTAATAATGGAGAATTGAAGGTTACTAAGTGCAAGGGAAGACTTGCTAATCTTGAGGAAAGACTTAAGCAGGAGCCTGTAATAGGATCACTTGGTATAGGCCACACAAGATGGGCTACTCACGGAGAGCCTTCCGATATAAATTCTCATCCCCATACAAATGGAAACGGAACTATAAGCGTTGTTCACAACGGTATAATAGAGAACTATTTAAGAATAAAGGAATGGTTGATATCAAAAGGATATGAATTCCATTCAGACACTGATACAGAAGTAATACCAAACCTTGTAGACTATTATTACAAGGGAGACCTTACGGATGCTGTTATGAAGGCTGCTTCCAAAATGGAAGGAAGCTATGCCATAGGCGTAATTTGCACAAAGGAGCCGGATAAGCTTGTAGCAGTAAGAAAGGATAGCCCTTTGATAGTTGGTTTAGGTAAAGACGAATATTATGTAGCCTCGGATATACCTGCCGTACTGAGCAGTACAAGAGACGTTTATTTCTTAAACGACAAGGAATTTGTAGTGCTTACAAATGAAGGAGTAACTGTTCTTTCCCAGGATAAGGAAGAGATAAAGAAAGAAGCATATCACGTAACATGGAATGCAGATGCTGCAGAAAAGGGCGGATATGAACATTTTATGCTTAAGGAAATCCATGAGCAGCCAAAGGCTATCAAGGATACAATGACTTCAAGAATCGTACCTGGTCAGCCTATAAAGCTTGATGATATTAAGCTTACAAAGGAACAGATCAATAATATAAGCAGAATATATATAGTAGCCTGCGGTACTGCATATCATGCAGGAGTAGTAGGTAAGTATGCAATAGAGAAACTGGCTAAGATACCTGTTGAGGTTGATATAGCATCAGAGCTTAGATATAGAGATCCATTGATAGACGAAAAAACTCTAATGATAGTAGTAAGCCAGTCCGGAGAAACTGCAGATACTTTAGCTGCTTTAAGGCTTGCTAAGGAGAAAAAGGCAAGAGTTATAGCTATTACTAACGTAGTAGGAAGCTCAATTTCCAGAGAAGCAGATGACGTTTTATACACTTGGGCTGGTCCGGAAATTGCAGTTGCATCCACAAAGGCTTATGTTACGCAGCTTATTGCTATGTATATAATTGCATTGTTCTTTGCTCAGAATAAGGGAACCCTTACAGAGGCCGAAATTGATAATATAAAAGAAGAAATGCTTCAGCTTCCGGTAAAGACAGAAGAGGTGTTAAAAACTAAGGAAGTTGTTCAAAAGTTTGCTTCCAAGAACTATATGCATAAGGATATGTTCTTCTTAGGAAGAGGCTTGGACTATGCAATTGCTATGGAAGGTTCCTTGAAGCTTAAGGAAATTTCCTATATTCATTCGGAAGCCTATGCAGCCGGAGAATTAAAGCATGGTACTATAGCTCTTATTGAGGAAGGTACAGTAGTAGTTGCACTGGCAACACAGGAAGACTTGTATGACAAGACTATAAGCAATATAAGAGAAGTAACTACAAGAGGCGCCAAGGTATTGGGTTTTGCTTTTGAAGGTCACACTGAAATAGAAAAGACTGTTGATATGGCAAGATATATACCGAAAACTCTTCCAGTACTTGCACCGGTGCTTGCAGTAGTGCCGCTTCAGCTCCTTGCATACTACATGGCAACCATAAAGGGATGCGACGTAGACAAGCCGAGAAATCTGGCAAAATCTGTAACTGTGGAATAAAATGGAAGTTTTATTTTGATGTTGTTGTATTTGTACAATTAAGTTGGTAAAAAGCCCATTAGAGTGCGAACTCTAATGGGCTTTTGTTTTTTGGAGAGGTAAAACACTTCATTGTAAATAGTGAGTTTGAATAAATATTAGATATAGTTACTACTAATCATATTTTATTTGCTCTGTAGCAATAAAAAAATGTATAATGTTGGTATTAGGGTCGTTAAAATAAATCTTGAAAGGGTGGGTATATGATGACTTTTTTAGAAACTGTATATAAATACCTATAAAAATACCCTTAAAATATAATATACAAAAACAAACCCATGAAATTCACAGGCCTGTTTCGTTATTTATTCTACATTATATTTTTTTATATACCACGCTTTAACAATCTGCGTCAGAAGCACATAACAGAATAAAGTAATTACTAATAGAATATAATAAAAGCTTGGTAGATTTGTAAAACCAAAGGCGCTTGCAATTGGTAAATTAACTAATAATACACCAATTGCAACTATTAGCAATGAGGTTATCATAAGTGGTCTGCTTGCTCTGCTTTGCACAAATGGTATCTTGTTTGTCCTTATAACATGGATTATTATAGTCTGAGTGAATAAGGATTCAAGGAACCAGCCTGTCTGGAATAACGCCGGATTCTTCCATGCATGAAAAATATACAGCATCATGAAGTAAGTTGTATAATCAAAGATTGAACTAATTGGCCCTATATGAATAATAAATCTCTTTATTTCATTCACTGCCCATTTTCTAGGCTTTACTATCCAGCTTTCATCCACTGAATCTGTTGGAATGGCTGTTTGAGAAATATCATATAATAAGTTGTTAGTTAGAACCTGAATAGGCAGCATTGGTAAAAACGGAATGAATATACTTGCTCCAAGCACGCTAAACATATTTCCGAAATTTGAACTAGCAGTCATCTTTATATATTTAACGATATTTCCAAACACTCTTCTTCCCTCGAGTACACCTTCTTCAAGAACCAACAGATTATTTTCAAGAAGAATAATATCTGAAGATTCCTTTGCTATATCAACTGCTGAATCAACCGATATTCCAACATCAGCTGCTTTTAGTGCAGGAGCATCATTTATTCCATCTCCCATAAAACCTACTACATGATCTTTAGCTTTCAAAGCTCTTATTATTCTTTCCTTATGCATAGGAGACAGTTTTGCAAAAACAGAAGTTTTTTCTGCTGCCACGCTTAATTCTTCATCGGACATTGCATCTATATCACTTCCTAGAAGAATCTTATCAACGGGAAGATTTACTTCATTACATATTTTTTTAGTAACTATTTCATTATCACCAGTAAGAACTTTTACATCAACATTGTATTTATGGAACTTTGCAATAGCTTGTTCTGAGGTTTCCTTTGGCGGATCAAGGAAAGCTAGAAATCCTAAGAGGGTAAGCTTGCTTTCATCAGTTACTGAATATGCGTTTTTATTATCTTCGAATATCCTGTAAGCTACAGCAATAACTCTAAATCCTTCAGCATTTAAATCCTTTATCATTTTTTCTGTCTTGTCAGTCATTTTCCCCATAAAAGGCTCGGTGCCCTCTTTTGTTTCATATTTATTACAAAGGCTTAAAACTTCCTCTACAGCACCTTTGCAGATTAATACCTGTTCCATTCTCTTATTCTGTACAACAACTGACATTCTTTTTCTGATAAAGTCAAAGGGAATTTCATCAATCTTAATATATTTCTTTTCAATATCAAAATAATCTTCTCCGTCATATCTATGACTAATAATTGCTGTGTCCATAATATTTCGTAGTCCTGTTTGATAAACGCTGTTAATGAATGCATATTTAAGAACTCTTTCTGAATCATTTCCATAGATATTAAGGTGTTTTTCAAGTATAACCTTTCCCTCAGTTATAGTGCCTGTCTTATCAGTACAGAGTATATCCATAGCACCGAAGTTTTGTATTGCATTTAGCTTTTTAACTATAACTTTCTTTTTTGCCATAGATAAAGCGCCTTTAGTCAAGTTAACAGTAACAATCATAGGCAGCATTTCAGGCGTAAGCCCTACAGCTACAGCTATGCCAAATAAGAATGCTTCAAACCAGTTTCCTTTAGTAAGTCCATTAATAATAAATACTAAAGGTGCCATAACAAATATAAATCTAATCATTAACCAAGTGTACTGATTTACACCTTTGTCAAAGCTGGTCATCTCTCTTTGAACCGTTATCTTGCTGCTTAACTGGCCAAAGTAAGTATTCATTCCAGTTGTTACTACAGCAGCTAGAGCTGTTCCGCTTTCTACATTAGTACCCATAAAGCATAGGTTAGGATTTTCAAGTTCGCTTTTCCATGCACCTTCGGTAACATTTTTTTCTACAGGCAGTGATTCACCTGTCAAGGATGACTGGTTTACAAATAGGTCTTTAGAGGCAATTAGTTGTATATCAGCAGGTATCATAT
>JAEZDX010000483.1 GCA_023417975.1 Bacillota bacterium | reverse complement strand
GCACTTTGCTTGGACTTTCAAATGCCATGCTTAATGTCCGTGACTTTAATGACCTTGTTAAAACCGCAGAAACCGGCAGCTTATCAAATATTGATTTGCATATCACCGACATAACCAACGAAAGAAGTGAAAGCCTTCCTGAATATGTCACTGTTTCAAACTTCGGAAAGATGCGTGATTTAGCTTCAAAGCCAGACATGGCTCTTGGTATTATTAATCTCGTTTTTCAGACCATTGGAGTAATGTCTGTGTTTGCCACTAAAATATATTGTGTAAACGACATAATTTTGACAGGTAACTTAGCTAACGTACCTCAAGCAGGAGATATTTTTCAGAAGGTCTCAGACCTTTTTGGTGTGAATTTTCATACTCCTGAGTATGCCGAGTTTTCTACGGCTATAGGTGCCGCACTTATGAATCGTAGCTGAAATATAGACAATGACTAAAAAGGAGGTTGAACATTCATAAATATAAATAGCTATCTCAATGTTCAGCCTCCCATTTCATTGAATTGAGTTAGAACCTATTTCAAAGTGAATTAATGCTTAATTTTTCCAATGCTTTAAGATACTCCTTAGGATTAACTACATAATACCCATCAGATGTTCTACTTTTGGTATTATCCAAAGTTCGCAGCAACTGATCATATGTTAAATTTGAATTGACCTGTAGACCAAGCGTGCACAATCCTGCAAAATAAGCAATTGCCCAACTCCATCCACCCTGGCCATAATAAGTATAACCTTCATAAGATTGGTTGTTAGCAGTAGTTCTAAAATCACTTGGGATTATAATTTTTGATTTATCATTTAATTCCGTATCTTTAAAAGCTTTAGATATTTCATAATCTGACGGATTATTCTTATCCTTATATGGAGGACAGCCTCCCCATGTAAATTGTTCACCTATATTATTTGAATATATAACCATAATTCCATTATCACTAGCCTTAAGAACAGTTTTTTCCCACTCTACTCTTCGACTATCATCTTCATAAAGTCCATCAGATATTGAGACAATCCTTATCTTTTCTTTTGCCTCCAATTTTTGATTCAACTCAATAATTTTATCTATTACATTAGTATAATTTTCAAAATTATTACCATCGTTAGGTACAGCAAAATAGTATAGCTTTGCTTCAGGGGCAACTCCGCAATTCTTACCTGACAGTATGGATGCACAGCTTATGCCATGAAAATGGACATTATTATTATTCCCTAATTCAGTGTATATAAAGTTATGCTCATCAAACTCTTTATTACCCTTAAGGATTGGCTTATCGACAACAGCTACAGATACCCCCTTACCTGTATAACCTTCCTTATTAAGCTTTCTCAATTCCAAACCGGGATCCTTAGCTGCTTCCAGCCATGTTGAAGGAGAATAACCTTTCGGTAGTTTAGCCTTTCCCCATTTTGTATTTTTATCAAAAGAAATTTGTGAAATTTTTTCTAAGGATAGCTGTGAAAAGTCTTTATCTGAAATGTCCTTTCCTGAAAAACCATATATGCTCTCAACAGAACCTAATTCTAAGTTTATATCCTTATCTGTTACAATCTGCGGTAAACTGGATGGGCTTATCCCTAAATTAGGTGTGAGAGGATTTATAATAGATTTGCTATCTGCTGGTATCGAGTTAATTTTGCGCTCCTGCGTGCACGAAGTAAGGAGCATTACTAATATTAGAGAGATTATCACAGGCTTAATCTTATACATTTTTAAAACTTTACCTTCTTTCTAACTTGTTCACTATAGCATAACACAACCACTAACATATGTAAACGTTGTTATTATTTGTTACAACTTTTCTTATCCATAGCAATATAACCGACATTCTTACGGCAAGTTGTAAATATGGTAAGACAACTTCATATAATATAATTTTACTATTTTATTTTATTGTTTTTAATAAAAAAGCATCACAAACTACATTAACAAGTAAATTTGTGACACTCGCTATTTTATACCTCAGTCTCCTGTAAAAATTCATTAAGTAATGCATCCTGCAACTTCTTAACAAGATTCTCAGCTTTTCCTCCTACAGGCTTTCCATCAATTTCGCATGCAGTCATACAAAACTGACCTGAGCTTGTTATTATAACTTCATCAGCATCCATCAATTCTTCCAAATTAAATGGTGTTTCATCTACAGCTATATGAAACTCCCTACACATCCTTATAAGATGTGCTCTAGCTATGCCCGGCAGAATTAAATTATCCGTGGGAGCTGTTTTTAATATACCGTTTTTTATTATAGAAATATTGCTATGGGCACATTCAGTCACCCTATCCCCTCTATGGAAAACAACTTCCTGACAGCCTGACTCTTCAGCCTTTTGTGCAGCTATAACACTTGGCAGCAGATTTAGTGTTTTTATGTTACAGTGCAAAAATCTCGTATCTTCCAAGGTTAACAGCTTTAATTTTTGAGACATATCTTTAACTTCCAACGGTTTTAGTATTATCCATATATTAGCTTTTGTTTTTTCACCGGGGAAGGCATGATTACGCATAGCTGTTCCTCTTGTTATCTGCCAATATACAAACTGCTCTCCACTGTCAACTTTTTTAACCATTTCTTTAAGCAGATCTTTTAATTCCCCCTTTGTACATGGAATCTTAATCTGCAATAACGCAGCACTACTGAAGAATCTGTCAACATGCTCATCCAATGCAAATATGACATGGTTTCTACTGTAAGTAGCATCATAAACTCCATCACCAAAATAACAAACTCGATCATTCATAGGTATGGTCATATTCTCAATCAAATCGTATGTACCGTTGTAATATCCCAAATTATTCATTATATCCCCCCAAATTGTTTCTATATAAATCAATATATATCTAATACAAGACTCAACCTTTATCATAATTATAACACAATTTATTGACTAGCTTATAGGATATTCAAATTAATAATTTTTACAATAATGATTGACTTTAAATAAAATCTACACAAAATTCATTTGCACTTTTTTTGGTATAACTAGAAATCTTCAGCCCAACAGATGACTGTAGATAAATTGAATGATTCTTAAAAACTTAAGGAAATAGAGGTCTTATATTTTGTTCTTTGTTTATATTCTCCACTTTATTTTCTTAAAATATTGTAATAATATTACTACTATATGTGTCTAATAGATGAAAGGGGGACAAACTCATGATATTTTCACTAACTCTACATATTGAGGATAAACCCGACATGCAAGAATTACTAGATAAATACAGTGTAGAGC
>JAEZDX010000437.1 GCA_023417975.1 Bacillota bacterium | reverse complement strand
GTATATATGGAGAATAGTGAAGGTAAAAATATGTTTTTTGATACCTTCGCTGAAGTCTTCAGGCTTCTTGACAGTTCAACAAAAAAAAATGACGATGGTTCTTCAACAAAGGAGCAGCTGCTTGATGAGTTTAAGCTTAAGGTAAATCCGTATAGATTTGAATTCAATACGGATAAGCCGGAGGTGGCCAAGGCAATGGAGCTTCAATTCAAAAAGGATGAAGGCTTAAATGACGTTGTTAGAATGGAATTGTATCCGAAAACTGCCTCCAATGAGCTTACTGATGATGAGAAGGCTGAGATAGATAAGAAGGTTATGCAAATTACTCCGGAAGAAGTATTTAATTATTTAATAGTTAAGCATGATCTATGGAAGCTTTTAAAGCTAAGTTCTGAAAAAGAAAAGGAATTGTTTGCAAAAAAGAAAAAAGGTGAAATTAACAATTCGGATATAGCCAAGATGGTGTTGGAAAAATTTTCGCCTGAAGAAGTCAGAAAATTCATGCTAGTAAAAGACGCAATATATCTTCAAAGCTTCTCAGGATATAAACCGGTAGTGATAGCTGCTAATATAAGTAAAGAAACCGCATTTTTATTTGAACAGGTTAAAAATACACTTCCCGGTATGGATATTTCACTACAGCCTGTAAGATATTATCCGTATAAGCAGCTGGGTTCTAACTTTTTAGGGTATATTTCTAAAATTAATTCCACCGTAAAAGATAAATATGAAGAGCGTGGATATGACATAAGTACCGATTATATAGGTGTTGCAGGTTTGGAAAGTGCCTTTGAGGACAGACTGAAAGGCTCAAAAGGCGGTACTACTGTAAGAATTAATAAAGAAGGAAGAAAGACCGAAGAGTTGTTTAAACTGGAACCCTATGCAGGTCAAGATATGGTGCTTACTGTGGACAGTAAGCTGCAAGCAGTGGCAGAACGTGCACTGCAGGATAGAATGAATGCCTTGCAGACTACTGAAAGATATAATACGGAAGGCTCGGGAATAATGGATAAAGGAAATGCTACTAGAGGCGCTGTAGTGGTACTTGATGTAAATTCAGCAGCTGTGCTGGCAATGGCGAGTTTGCCGGGCTATGATCCTAATTTGTTTTCAATTCCCGGAAAGCTTACCTCAGATTTGAGTAAGCAGTATTTTAATCCTGATTATGAGAGTTTTGCCGCACAGTATATACAAAAGATGGGGTTGAGTAAGAGCGGAACAACTATGGACACGTTATTCCCTGTTCAATCTACTGACAGTAATGGCAAAGTTACAAGAAAGGATGAATTCGATGTGTACCCTAAACCTTTCTATAATTATGCCACAACTTCGCTGCTTCCTCCAGGGTCTACTTTCAAACCTATGACCTCAGTAGCGGCGCTGGAAGAAGGAGTAATAACGCCTGATACAAAGATATATGATAAAATTCAATTTACTTTGCCGGGAATGACTAATACTTGGTCCTGTTATTCCAAATATGGTCATGGCTTAGTTGATGTGAGAATTGCACTGGAGAAGTCCTGCAACTACTTCTTTTATGAAGTAGGAAACAAACTATATCAAAAGGCAGGACTAGATAGCTTGGCAAAGTATGCATGGAGGTTTGGTTTAGGTACAGATCCCAATTCCAATGCAAAGCAGACTACAGGGCTGGAAATATCAGAATCCTTTGGAAATGTGTATAATAATACTACTAATAAAAACCAATGGGCATATTATTCAAAGTTTTATATAACTGAGAAGCTTAGTGCCGGAGTGTATCATGCGGGAAGCGGTTCAACTGTCAAGTATACACCGGTAGATATTAATACAAACAAAAGTGACAGTGATGAATTGGCAAATGCAAAGAATGCTATAAAGTCAAAGGTTGCTGACTATATTAAGGGAAATTATGATATAAATAACTCTTATAATTTATATCAGAAGATGAAGAATGATTTAGTACCTTTATTTAAAAAGCTTATAAATGCTTTGCCGGAAGATCAGAAAGGAAAATACAAAGAAAGCGATCCGCAGAATATGGCTGAGGCAATTTCTACTTATATTACCTTTGATATAATTTCCCAAATAACTACTCCGGGAAACATATTTAATGCTGCCATAGGACAAGGTTCCAACAATTTTACTCCTGTTCAATTGGCTAATTATATTGCTACTTTGGTTAATGGTGGTTCTAGGTATAATGTACATTTAGTAAATGAATTCAAGGACAATGAGGGAAAAGTTATACAAGAATTCAAGCCTCAGGTTATGGATAAGATTGACCTTAAGGAAAGCACTATTAAGGCTATAAAAGAAGGTATGAGTCTTGTTACGGATGAAAACGGTACTGCTTCAGGTTCTTTTGCAAACTTCCCTATTAAAACAGGCGGTAAAACAGGTTCTGCAACCTATAGAGAAAATGGAGTACAGGAAGCTGCAGGAAGAACTTCTTATGGTCTATATGTGGGCTTTGCACCGTACGATAAGCCTGAGATTGCAGTTTGTGTTGTTATCTTTGATGCAGGTCATGGAGGCAATGTATCGGATGTTGCAAGGGCTGTTTATGAAACATATTTTAGAGATCAGCTGAAACAAGATCCGAACTATATACCTAAATTTGATTATACTTTAAATCCATAAAAGTAATGGCAGTCTGCATAGATGGCAGGCTGTCATTATTTTTTTGCTTAAATAGAGCTATGGCGAAAAATATAGCGGCTTGTAATAGTTAAGCTATATAATATTGTATTTTTTTAGAAATTTATAAAATAATATATACAGAAAGTGATAAAGATAGTTATGTTTATCAATGATAAAAGATGCGATTTACATGGAATTATAAAAATGCTTAAGATCGTTGAATAGAGACTTTCTATATAGGAGGGCATAAATTGAAGAGAAAAAAGCTATTCACCAGGTATACTTCACTAATTATTGTAATGCTTATGGTGTTTTCTTTAATAACTTATAAATTATGCTGTATTCAAATAGTGGGCGCGGAATATTACATTGATAGAGCAAATATAAAAGCTATAAGACAAATTCCTGAATTGGCTCCAAGAGGAAAAATATATGATAGAAACAATATAGTATTAGCGGATAACAAGCAAAGCTATAATTTGGTTTATATAAAAACAGAAGATAGTGAGAAGAACTTTTATGATACCTTTAAGAAAGTATTTAATATATTTGATGGAAGTGCTAAGAATAGTGATGACGAAGTTGACGGAAAAAATCAATTATTGGACGAGTTAGAACTGAAAATTAATCCTTGCAGATTTGAGTTTAGCTGCAGTGAAAATGATATTGAAACAAAGAAATCAATGGAGCTGCTTTTTAAAAGAAATAGGGGACTCAATGATGTGATAAGACAAAAAATGTTTAAAGGAAAGGCGGAGGCTGAGCTTTCACCTAATGAAAAGGCTAAGCTAAATGAAGAAATGCTCAAAATAACGCCTGAAGAAGTATTTAATTATTTAATAGTTAAG
>JAEZDX010000414.1 GCA_023417975.1 Bacillota bacterium | reverse complement strand
TTTCGGGCACTAAGACCTCCGGGGGTGCTAAAGAAGAAACAGAGCTGAAGCATATCATTAATACTTATAGTGAAGAAAAAGCATAAGAGCTTGCAGATGTGTATGTCCAATATAACACATGGCAATGCCCAACTATGGTGCGCATGTATTCCGGCTTGTTCAATGGAAGCAGCGAAGCCACTGCGCAGAGTTTATATGATCTATATTTAAAGCTTGTAAAGACCTATGATTCGGAGGGCGTTAAGCTGCTGGCCGGCACTGACGGAAGCGAAGGTGATGCTATTCACAAGGAATTTGACGAGCTTGAGAAGGCCGGCATATCCCCGCTTCATGTTCTTCAGATGACTACCCTGAACGGAGCTGAGTTTCTGGGGCGCCTGGATGATATGGGCACTGTAGAAGCCGGCAAGAATGCTGATTTAGTACTATTGGATGAAAATCCAATAGAGAGTGTCCAAAATCTCCATAAGATCAACGCTGTTATACGTGCAGGTTCCTATCACGAGAAGAAATAACTATAGATAAACTTTATTACAACTCATTTTCTTTTGTAAAGGAATCATACCACACCGTATGTTCAATGGGAAATTTTTCGTTATGCATTTTATTAGGCAGCACTTGAGGAATCGGATAACCAATTGGCATTAATCCCAAAATTTCATACTGGACTGGAATGTTAAAATATTTCCGCAGTAATTCGGCATTGAAAAGTCCAACCCAAACAGTTCCAAGCCCTAAATTATGAGCTTCCAGCATCATGTGTGTTAATACAATACTGGCATCAACCTGCCCATAAGGGCGTTTATCGCCATAATGATTGTTATTCTCCACGGATTTGTCATAGCACACTAGAAGTATCAAAGGTGCATTAAAATGACAAGGAGTACACTGTTTTATTTTTGCATTCGCATCCTCACTCTGAATAACAACAATTCGCTGTGACTGCCGATTCCCAGCAGTAGGAGCAATCCTGCCTGCCTCCAATATTTTGCCTAATTTATCTTGTTCTACGGGTCTGTCACTGTAATTTCTAACAGAATACCTTGTGCGAATAAGATCATCATAATCCATATTTTTTCTCCAATCTCATTATTGAATTTTTTTCTGATTTACAATATGATTATAAATAATAAGATATAAAAAATGAAGTACGCACATTTTTGTTCCCTAAATGATAGAAAGGATTAATCTTATGAAAAAACAGTCTAACAACATAAGTCCATATTATCCGGAAAAATGTCCGGTCATTCGTGCGCTTGAAATATTGGGAGGAAAATGGCGGTTAGCAATCATATGGGAACTTTCTCGTTATGAGAACATGCGGTATAATGAGCTAAAGCGTCATCTTTACGGAATCACCAATATTATGCTGACACGGTCTCTTCAAGTTTTGGAACAGCACAATCTAATAATAAGAAAAGATTATGGCCAAATACCTCCTCGAGTTGAATATTCTATTACGGATGATTGCCGATCGCTTCTCCCAGCTCTTGAAGTCATAAATGAATGGGGAAAAACAAGGGCAGAATTAGAAGGGCCACAAATGGTAGATGGTAATCAAAAAATTAGCCGTACATAGTGGATTTTGAAAATAAATTACTTTTTTAATTATATAATCCAGCCTATATCTTAAATATTTATTTCAACACTATTTTAAAACATAGCTTATGGAGAAACATAAAACACTAAAAAACCAACATGTTAAGCGTATGGAGTATAATAGACATATGGATTGTATATGTGATAGAAGCTAGTAAATACAAGAAGAATAGTCGAGAAGCTCCAAAGCTGAATAATTTATAATTATGATGTCAGGAGGTGGAAACAGTGACAGATAAGATTGATGCTGTTCAACGGATGCAGGATTATATTAGGAAGCATATAGGCGAAGAAATATCTTTGACAAGATTGGCAGAAGCAGCGCACTTTTCGCCATGGTATTCGGCAAAGATATTTAAAGAGCTTACTCAGCTTTCTCCCGCGGACTATATAAGAAGGTTGAAGCTTTCAAAATCTGCGTTACGGCTCAGAGACGAAAAAATCAGAATAATCGATATTGCTTTTGATATGGGCTTCGTAAGTGTTGATGGATATCAAAGGGCGTTCCGCAGAGAGTTTGGCTGTAATCCGAAGGAATATGCACAAAGACCTATACCGTTATCACTGTTCACACCATACGGCGTAAAATATAAGTTGTTGATAAAGGAGATGCCGACTATGGAAAACATTAAAAATGTATTCATTCAAGTTATTGAAAAACCTGAAAGAAAGGTCATAATTAAAAGAGGAATAAAAGCCGATGGTTATTGGGAGTACTGTGAAGAAGTGGGATGTGACGTCTGGGGTATCTTAACTAGCATGAAATCCCTTTGCGGGGAGCCTGTGTGTTTATGGCTGTCTGAAAAATACCGTAAGAGTAACACTTCAACATATGTCCAGGGCGTTGAAGTATCGGTGGACTATGATGGTGAAATTCCTGAAGGCTTTGATATTATTATGCTTCCTAAGGCGAAATACTTAATGTTTCAAGGTGAGCCTTTTGAAGAGGAATACTTTTGTGAAGCCATTGATGCAATTCAAAAATCAATGGATAAATATGATCCTTCAGTTATCGGATATAGCTGGGATGAAGAAAATCCACGCATTCAATTAGAGCCAATAGGGACAAGAGGATATATTGAGTTAAAAGCTATTAAATAATTAACCGGATATAATTTTAACCTCGAGGTGTGTAAATTAAAACACCTCGAGGTTTTTTTATGAATACTTCTTCTTCAGAAATTCTTTAGATTTACTATAAATTTAACTCATTTATCCCTTTTATAATGGATTCTATATACATCTTTAGTGCGATGTATATAAGTAACATTTGGAAGGAGCAAATAAATGAGTGAAAAATTAAAATTAGTAAGAAATATGGCAGGTGATATTCTGGAAAACAGAATATTTCAGGTTTTACTTGTGCTTATTTTCAGCTTGCCGCTGGCAGCTACTATTGGGCAGTATGTAAGCTCCGGCTTTATAACACAAAATAGTAAGGTTTTAATTTTATTTTGGCCGGGAGTGAAAAATGAATTTGCAATTAGTATGCCTGTATGGTTCAGCTA
>JAEZDX010000375.1 GCA_023417975.1 Bacillota bacterium | reverse complement strand
GTTAAGAAAACGGAAGAGGAGTCAGATCTTTTGATTAACACATTTTCAACTAGCACCTTAGAAGTCATGAATCCTGTTGTGCGAAGTGGAAATTTATTAGATGAGGAGGATGGAATTTGGATTGATGAGGATTATGCCAAAAGCCACTCATTTAAAACAGGAGACAAATTAGAAATATGCATAGGGGATAAGCAATGGTATATGAATATTCGTGGGATAGTGTTACAGGCTGAAAATATTTTCTTCATTATTTCATCTACAGAAAGTGTCCCGGATCATGCACATCATGGATATGCATATATAAGTGAAATCTACGCAAAAGAACTGTTCGGTAATGTAGTTTACAATCAGGCAAGGGTGCAAGTGAAACCATCCTTTCACTTATCTAAAGAGCAGTTTCGTGATGACATGTCCCATATTTTGGGAGATTCAATGTATTCATCAACATTAAAGGAAGACAAGATTTCTATAACACAAGTACAGGATGAGCAGGAACAAATAAAAAAGATGGCAATTCTTTTCGCTGCAGTTTTTGTATTGTTATCCATTCTATCTATGTATACAACAATGAGTAGGCTTGTGAATAATCAGATCGTTCAGATAGGAACCATGAAATCTCTTGGCTATTTTAACAGCCAGATTTATTTCCACTATGGGTTATATGGATTTACTGTGGCGTTAATAGGAAGCATAGGAGGTATGTTAACCGGATATTTTGCAATCGCACAAATGGTTATGAAGATCAAACAATCAACACTGACATTACCGGAATGGAATAAAGTAATAGGCATAGATTGCTGGATTCTTATTTTGGTTATTATCTTTATATGTACCATTTCTTCGGTGCTTACAGTGAGAAAAGTAATAAAAACTGTCCCTGCATTGACTATTCGCGGAACATTGGAAAAGAAGGTTGAAAGCACAAAAGGGTTGAAAAGATCAAGAATGCCCTATGAGTGGTTATGGACATTTCGTGAAATTAAAGTGCACCCAGCACGCTATGCAATGGGTATAATTGCTATTGTAGGAAGTATTGTTCTCATGGTGGCAGGTGTAGGAATCTGGGATTCTCTATCCGAATCTTATGATCAGGTCTTTGAAAAACAATATGATTATAAATATGTAGGCAACGTACAGGGATTGTCCTATGAACAGTTGAATGCAGTCTTTGACAAATACAAGGTGCAGTTTGGAAAAGTTGATTCAGCAACCTTTTTCTATAAAGATGAGGAAAAAGAAGGTGTGGTTTCTGCTTTGGACGATGGAGATCAAATTCATTTGTTTGAACATGGAACCAATAAGCGGATAGACTTGCAAAAGGAAGAGGCAGTAATCACTTACAAGATGGCGCAGCTTTTGCATATAAAACGTGGCGATGTTCTGACCTATACAATTAGTAATACATCGGAGAGGAAGAAGGTAAAAATTACTGCAATAGCGGATGCAAAATTACCTCAAGGTATTTTTATGGCAAAGGATAAGAGCGAAGGCTTTATACCTAATACTATCTATTTTGCAGATGAAGAGGGCTATTCCCATGCAAAAGACAAGCCTTTTATAAGTGGCCTGCTATCCATTGACAAGCAAAAAGACAATATGGATGAAATGATGAAAAGTGTTCATTCCATTATGTACATTCTGATATTTGCTTCGCTTGTATTAAGTGCAGTTATTTTATACAATCTCGGAATTTTAACGTTTATCGAACGATATCGTGAATATGCAACTATGAAAGTGTTAGGTTTTTATAAGAAGGAAATTGTGGGGATGATGTTTAAAGAATGCTGTCTCAATCTAATTCCCGGATTATTAATTGGTATTCCTCTAAGTATTGAATTTTTAAAGGTTTATGTAAATATCGTGTCTATGGATAATATGGAATGGACTCCGTATATCACGACGTTACATTTTGGAATTATCCTAGGCATCATAATTCTGTTTTCTGTTTTCATTAGCTTACTAGTTTGCGGACGAATAAAAAAGGTAAATATGGTAGAAGCGTTGAAGTCAGTAGAGTAGTGAATGAATATAATTTCTTGAAAAGGGTGTGGCAAAACAGTTTAATAAGTTGTTTTGCCACACCCTTTTTTATTTATTAGTTTAAGCACCAATGGTTAACCGTGTACCTTTAATAATACTTCATTTATACTATAGATTAGTAGCAACAATGTTAGGAGAAGATTAATATGTTAGATAAGAAATGCCATGAAGAGTATATACGAAGAATTCATGTAGTTCAGGATTACATAGAAAAACACATTGCACAGGCGTTGTCTATCGAAGAACTTTCCAAGGCTGCCGGTTTTTCCAAATATCATTTTAGCCGTGTGTTTCATGGCATTTTGCAGGAGTCCTTAGCTCACTATGTGAATCGGATTCGTATGGAGCAAATTTTATTTTTATTGGCACACCGTCCGGATAAAAATATGACAGATATAGCTTATGAACTTGGCTTTACAGATTCGGCAATATTCTCCCGTGCTTTTAAAAACTATTATGGAATTTCACCTAGAGAGTATAGAGAGGAGTATAGCAAGAATTGCAAAGAAACTTTTTTATTGTCTGACTATAATAAGAATGCAGCGTTGAAAGAAAGGGCTAACAGTAGGACTCCGGTAACCGGTGACATTTCCATAGTCAGCTTAGAGAAAATGCAGGCAGCTTACGTCAGACATACAGGCACTTATGAGGAACTGGCAAAGGAATACAAACATCTGATAGATAAGCTGTTTATACATGCAGAAAATCAAAACCTTCTTGTGGAAAATCAAAACTGGGTACTTGCCATATACCATGATAATCCGGAATTTACAGAGGAAAGCCAATTTCGTACGAGTTTATGTATTACGGTACCGGAGAATATGGTTATACATGAAGATGGAACTCTTGGAAGGCTGAGCTTAGAAGGCGGTCTGTATGCAGTTGGACACTTTCAAATTCGTCAAGATCAATACTGAGATGCATGGGACTATATGTATAAGGAATGGCTTTCATGCAGTGGCTATGTTCCCAAAAATTCTTATCCCTTTGAAGTGTATCGCAGTGTTCCGAAGGCTGATGTAAGCGGTATTCATATCGTTGATATATATGTTCCTATTGAGCCAATTTAATTTCAATACGCTGTATTTAATTTTAGAGGTGAGCGTATGGT
>JAEZDX010000370.1 GCA_023417975.1 Bacillota bacterium | reverse complement strand
ATATAAGGATTTTTACCATTGCATGGAGAAAGCCGTTTCCATTTACGGAGAAAGGCTTTTTGAATATTCATCACCTAAAGGTATGCCGGAATTAATAAATGCTCTGGAAAAGCATTTGATAAATTTTCAGGTGTTTGTGAGGCAAGAAGATATATTTATAACAAACGGTTCGCAACAGGCTTTATACATTCTTGCCGCTATGCCATTTCCAAATGGAAAATCTAAAATTGTTGTGGAGCAGCCAACTTATTCGGTTATGCTTAATATAATAGAATACGCAAAAATTCCTGCAGTGGGTATTGAAAGACTTAGTAATGGCATTGATTTGAATGAGCTTGAAAAAATAATTAAAAAAGGTGATATAAAATTCTTTTATACTATGCCAAGATATCAAAACCCCACAGGATTTTGTTATGATACGAGACAAAAGAGAGAAATAATAAGGCTGGCAGAAAAATATGATGTCTATATTGTAGAAGATGATTATTTAGCAGACCTTGAACTGGATAAAAAATCAGATCCAATATATTCGCTAAAAAATAAGGACAAGGTTATATATATCAGAAGCTTTTCAAAAACCTTGCTGCCTGGGCTGCGTCTTGGAGCAGCTATACTCCCTCAAGAATTGCATAATGATTTTAACCGCTTCAAGTACAGCATGGATTTAAATACATCTATAATCAATCAAAGTGCACTGGAAGTTTTTCTTAAAAGTAAAATGTACAAGTCTCATATAAAAAGAACAAAAAGTTATTATAGAAATAAGATGGATGTTTTGAAAAAAGCGGTTTCGAAATATCATAATGATAATATAGATTGGTACATTCCTGAAACCGGCATATATGCATACTTGGAAACAAAAAATATTAAGTCAGAGGAAATTGAAAAAAGTTTGCTAAACAGTAAAGTTCTCGTATATAGTACAATCAATTGCTATTTAAGTGGTTTCAAGCATGCTGAGGGAATAAGGCTTTGCGTATGTAATGCAAGTGATAAAGATATTATAAATGCAGTTCACATTATTGAAACAGAAGGAACAAAGGGATAGGTACAATGGTCATAATAGACAGGCTCTATTTTTAAATTGGTTGTATAAACTTTCTCTAAACTTTATACTAAGCAGTGCCTGCGTACTTGCATTAAATTAACCGTCTTTAGGCGGTTAATTTAATTACTTGTTCTGTTTATGTGACTTTAATCATTTATAGTACTTAAATGATATCTCAAGGCATCTTCAGTAGGGGCTTCATAATACCCCCTAATCCCAGTGATTTACTCCGAAGCATTCCTTATCTAACTCAAATAATTCATTTTTATCTTTTAAGTTAAACTTAACTATTTTCATAAATTTAATACCTTCTCCATAACGTCATAATATAAATAATCCCCATTTAACGCTAATATACAATGAGATTCTATGTCTTTATAACCTCGCTTTAAGTAAATTTCTTTTGCCGGTAATGAAGCATCTAAACGTATCTTTTTAGAGTTTTTCGATATATATTCCTCTGCAAAGTCTAGTAACAAGCTTCCATATCCATTTCTTTGATACTGCGGTAAAACAAATAAACGACAGACTTCAAAGCCTTTTACTGTGACAGTTCCAACTGATATATTATCTATGTCTAGAATGAATACATTACCTTTTTCAATATCAGCTGCTATATTTTTATCGCTGTGATGGTGTATAAAAAAGGCTACTGCTCCTTTTGGATAATAATGAGGATATATTGTTTGTATAGTTTCATATGTTATATTTCTTACAGTGACCAACTCTTTATCTGTGGCTTGTCTTATATTCATGGTATACCCCTTTCAAAATACTATATGGAAAGTAAATAGCTATTCATCAAGTTTGTACTGCTTAGCATGAGCTTGCTAAACCCAATTACTTTATCATTATATTATACCATAAAATTACAGTGTATAGAAATCGATAGAAAGAACTAAACATGCCAACTGTACTATTTATAGGAGCAAAAGATATAATGCTGCATTCATATAAGACTGCAAGACGTTTAGGAAGGTGGCTTCAACAGGCAGAAATAAATATTATAGCTGAAGGTGGTCATTCTAATGTTAATGATGTAAATAAAATAATAGGCTGGTTGAAATCTGAATAGTTATTCAAATCAATATGACCTCCTTCTATGATCGCGTTTAACAAATAGCGAATGCTTTTATGCTAAATCGAGACATGTTATAATTGATTTTGATGAAAGTATTTTTTAGGGGGGAGTTTGGTATGATAGAAGAAAAAACTACATTAAGTAATATTCTATATCCATACCCAAGACAAAGGGTATGTGGGTTATTTCTTATAGGTGTAGGTATTACCATGGCATTATCAACAATTTGCGGAACTAATAAATATCCTAATGCTTTCATATTTGTTATTGGGTATGCTGTAAGCATGATAGGTATAATGTTTAACAAGAAAATTAGAAATAGGTTTTCTATTGGACAGTCAACTCCATTGCAGGAGAAGGCTTCTAAATTTTCAATGATATTTATTGCAGTAGTTACTTCGATAATTGGTATGTCTTTAAGTGGGACAGGGGATTATAGACTTATATGGTTACTAATTTTATTAGCAGTAGGTATTCACTTTATACCTTTCACATTAGTCCATGGAAAATTGACATTATTACTGGCTATATTGTTAATTATTAATTCATGCATCGGTCTGTATTTAAGTAATACATCCTTTGCTATATTCGGTATTACGGATGCAATTATAAAATTATTTATAGGTATTTTAATGTTCAAATTAAGTCCTAAAAAGTAAATATTTAAGGAAATTATCTATTAAATATGATGTACGGAATAGGCTATATTAAATTAGGGAAGCCGACTTCCCTAGAAATTTGATATATTATCAACGATAATAAGATGAAAAGAAATGAGGCGATGAAATGTCAAAATTCTATTCTGAAATAGCTAAATATTATGATTATATATTTCCTACCGGCAAGGCACAGATGGATCTAATAAAGGAGATTGCAGGAGAGGCACCGAAGGATGTTCTGGACGCAGCCTGCGGAAACGGAGGATATTCATTTGGGTTGAGCGAAAGCGGCTACAATATTACTGCCATTGATTTGGATGAGGAAATGGTTAAAAGCATAAGAGCAAAGAATAAGAATATTGATGCCGAAGTTTTGAATATGCTTGACATAGAGATTCTGAATAAAAAATTTGATTTGATATTTTGCATAGGAAATTCCCTGGTTCATTTGAAGGACAATGAGGAAATATATAAATTTCTTAAGTCATGCAAAAGAAGCCTTAAACCCAATGGGAAGCTGCTTCTTCAAATAGTAAACTATGACAGAGTGCTTGATAAGGATATCAAAAGCCTTCCAACAATAGAAAACGAGAATGTAAAGCTTGTTTTTGAAAGACACTATCAATATTTAAAAGATGAACATAAGGTGGATTTTAAAACAGTGCTAAAAGTTGCAGGAGAGGAATTGGAGAACCACGTACTGCTTTATCCTATAAAGTCCTCGGAACTAAAGGAATTACTTGAGATGTCCGGATTTAGCATTGTTTCCCTATATGGAGGCTTTAAGAAGGATGAATTTAAAGCTTTAGAATCCTTTGCGTTGGTGATTGTTGTCGAATAAGTATGCTTAGAACAGCTACCTTTATAGAAGCTGCTTTTATGGCAGGTATTTTTGTTACCCGCCGTAGTTATGGTGATTATGAAAATATGTGGGAGTTTCCCGGCGGGAAAATGGAACCTGGTGAAACTCAAGAGGAAGCGCTTATTCGAGAAATAAAAGAGGAGCTGGAGCTTGATATTGAGGTTTTTGATTGCAGATGTTTTTGTTGTTGAAAACTTAAGGAATTATGAATAGAAAAATGCTATTTCTAAACAGTTGAACTTAGGAAATGGCATTTTATTATTCATCAGTTTAATAAAGTACATGGAGAGAAAACTTTCACTTGGACAATGTGCAGTATAGATTATTCCAGAGACAAATATTTCTGGATTTTATTGTATGGGTTTAGTCTTTAATGATGAAAACACCTACGTTTCATACCAACTCTACCGTTAGTAGGTGTACATTTTTTACTAATATTAATATGATAAAATTGAAAGGAGGTTTTAAATTATGAACCAAATAAAAATAGGAAATTTCATTGCTGCACGCCGAAAGTTTCATGGTATGACTCAAAGTCAATTATCTGAGAAATTGGGGATTACAGATAAAGCCGTATCGAAATGGGAAACCGGAAAGTCTATGCCTGACATATCTTTATTTATCCCGTTATGTGACTTATTGGAAATCACCTTAAATGAACTGCTCCTAGGTGAACTTATTTCTGAAGATAATTTAAAAGAAAAATCTAATCAAATTCTTTTTGAAGTTATTACTAGTTGGTTGGGTAAAGAAAAATGTGAGTTTCATATGCAATTCGATAGTCCTAATATTGTTTTGAAACTGCAAAATCTAAAAAAAATATATGATACGCAAAATACTTCGACTTTAGCTGTGAATAATGTTAGTTTTGAGGTATCAAAAGGGAGCTTCGTAGGGATTATGGGAGCTTCCGGGTCTGGAAAATCTACGCTATTAAATATGATAGCTACCATAGATAAGGCGACGAGTGGAACAATTGAAATTAGCGGACAAAATATTGCAGAAGTATCGGAGGAAGATTTATCTGCTTTTCGTCGAGAGCATTTAGGTTTTATTTTTCAAGAATATAATTTACTTGACACATTAACAATATACGAAAATATTGCTTTAGCATTGACAATTAAGCAATTTCCTAAAGAAAGTGTGAAGCATATCATTTATGGATTGGCTGAAAAACTTGAAATATATGACGTGTTGAGTAAATTCCCCTATGAAGTATCAGGAGGTCAACGTCAACGTTGTGCGTGTGCAAGAGCAATAGCAGTTAACCCAAGCATTATTCTGGCAGACGAGCCTACTGGAGCATTGGACAGCCATTCAGCAAAACAACTGCTGGAAACTTTGGTTATGTTTCGACGAGACTACACCGCAACAATTTTAATGGTTACACATGATGCTTTTTCGGCAAGCTATTGTGACAAGATATTATTTATGCACGATGGAGAAATTAGAGAAGTATTAGAAAGAGGAGCAGAAAATAAGCATACTTTTTTCGTAAGTATTTTGGATGTAATGACAAGGCTTACTGAGGGAGGAAGCTATGTATACTAAGCTAGCTTTGCGTAATGCGAAACGCTCCATATTCAACTACCTGCTTTATATTGCTACTATGACAATTCTCATTGCAGTTATATATGTATCTAACGGTATCGCAATTTATGGAAGTATGCAGAAAGGGTTCCAAACTGTGTCATTACCGTTGCTTATTGTTGTAATCATGGTTATCTTGGTGAACTATATAAATACTTTTATGATAAAACAAAGATCGAAAGAATTTGCAACTTATCTATTGCTTGGTATGGAAAAGAGCAAGTTATCAAAAGTGTTTCTTTTGGAACTTTTTTTTATCGGAATTATATGTTTTATTTTTGGAGGACTGGTTGGGTCAGCCACATATCTAGCTTTTTTCTCTAATGAGACTCACGGTGTTGAAACTATGCTAACACTTACAATACAAACTATTTTACAAACATTTTACTTTTTCTGTATGGTAGAAATTCTGTCTGTTATTTGTATGCGCAGTAAAGTATACGAACTACAAATTTGTGAGCTAATGAATGAAAATCGCCATAATCAATCATTAGGAGAAAGTAAACAAAGATTGTGGGGAATTTGGTTTTGTATATGTATTTTTATTCTTATTCTCCTGCTATTTGGAATAGCATTTTGTTCTGAAAACTTCGCATACACAATTGTTTCATTAGTTTCAATACATTTGATATGCTGCATATTTACATTCTATAAATGGATGTATACATATTTCTCATCCAAACGATTGGCGCAATCAGAAGATTTATACCGGGGTAATCGACTTTACAGCATTGCAGAAATGACAGCGGGAATTAAAACCAGTGCATTAATGAGTTCTACTTTCTGTATGTGCCTACTTTTTGCAATAATTTCATTTATAGTCGGAAAACTTCTTTTAAATAAAGAAATATATGTTTTTGATCATGTAAGCCAGCAATGGATGGGCTTTTTGCAGATTAGTATTTCTATAATTTTCATAGTTATATATTTTTCCATTCTCTCTTTACAGCAAATTATTGATTTAAAGCGGCAATTGGAGAATATCCGTATACTGTACTATCTGGGCCAGAATCAATCCCAGATTAAATCTGTTATAAAAATACAAGTAATGCTAAAACTGTTTATTCCAGTATTAATGTGCTTAGTTTTACTGTTGATTGGCACACCCTTCATAAATTATAAGTTGAATATGGTACTGCCTCATACAGTGAATAATTCATTGATAAAAGCAATTGGAGAATTTATGGTTTGTTTTGCAATACTTTATATTTGCTATTTTGAGGTGGTATACATTACAAGCACACATTATATTAAAACAGTCATTAAATCTTAGTCCTAGAGATGTATTTATAGCTATTGTGATCTATATAAGAAGTCTTGGATGTGCGTGATAGTTTATCATAATATTAAAATGCTGTTTTCTAAGCAATAGTACTTAGAAAACAGCATTTTATTATTCTGTAGTATTTCTGATCCTAATCATGTAAGGAAGTACGGATGGGTAAATACAGATTAAGCTCGCAATAGTTGTCTTTTGATATATTTGTATCTATATATTCGAAACGATAGCTTCCTGCCATTTCGTAACCGGACTGAATAATCCATTTTCCATACATATAATCCATTATGGAGTCAAGGTCACTGCCGCAGATATCATCGGGATTAAAAAAGCCGATAAGTTTAAAAACTGCATACTTGTTTGAAGGTATAGAGGTAAAGGTCATGTCCTGTGGGATTTGCTTGCAAGACGATACCCGGACGCTGGGAATGTAATATGTGTGGTCATGTGTTGAATTCTCATCCCAATATGTATAGCCGTAATAAACATTAGGCTCTGTCAAACCATGAATAAGATGTTTCTCAGAATAGAAAAACTTCTTACCAAGTGAGGTAGCAAGTGTTTCATCGGCATCAAAAAATATTTTATACTTCATGCCAACAATATGGAATTGCGGTTTGAAAACAAAATGAGGACGATAAATTACCGCTTCCTGAACCTCTGTGAATTCACTTATGTCGATCTTTTCTGTAATTCTTATTTCCATCTTGGATGTCTTTGCTTTTAAGGGTGTAACACCAAAAGCTTTTTTGAAGGAACGGATATAGTTTTGCTCATAATCAAAACCATACTCAGCAGCAATATCTATAATTCTAAAATCAGTTTCAATTAAATCGGTAATACTGGACGACAGCTTACGTAGGTTGAAGTAGTCCATAAGATTCTGCCCCATCAATTCTTTGAACAATCTGTGCAGATGAAATTTTGACACGCCAAGATTACTTGAAATTATATCAAGGGTAAGCTTTTCTTTTAGATTATCTTCAATAAATTCCAAGCATTTATTTATAATTGTCAGTGTGTTGTTCATGAAAAGTTCACCGTCCCCTTAGTGCTATACTCATTTCTATAATAACAGAATTTACATATATAGCAATATTTGATTATTTTTATTGCTTATGGATGTTAGAATGATAGTGGGTATTATAGTTAAGTTTTTATGTGCATGTAGAGACATTTGATCCTATCCTAAACGGGTAAGGATTGTATTAACAAACTCGGAGCCTTGTCAGCTTAAAAATATTAGAGTGGTGAATATAACATCACTCATCTATAACAGGAGGAATTATGGAATTACAAATAAATGATTATGAAAAAGTGAAGGGGCTTTTTAATGAATTTGAACATCACATCTCTGTGAGAGGTGTGCTTGAGGGATATGTACCGGGAAGAGTATTTAGCTACAAGGATTATTCATCAGCAGTAATAATAAATGCTCAAGGTATATTTCTCGGCGGAGCTTATGAAAATCACAGCTTTTTTCAGGAAATGAATGAAGTAGTGAAAAACGATATTCTTTGTAAGTTGGCTGAGGAGGATACTGTTGATTATGTTGTTTTTTACTCTGAAGAGGCCTCAGCAGAAATAGCTATAAACTGTATGTTCGAAGGCTGTGACCCTATGAAGAGCTTAAGAATGGTATATTCTAATGATATGTCAAATATCTCTGGTGAATTAGCTCAGTGCATACGACAAGTAGA
>JAEZDX010000320.1 GCA_023417975.1 Bacillota bacterium | reverse complement strand
GATTAGGAGGGGAGGCATATGAGCAGAAATTTTACTAATATTAATGTTAACCCATGTAAGATGTGTATGCCAATGGGGGCTGTGACCGCATTAAAGGGAATAGAAGGCGCTATGGTAATACTTCACGGTTCACAAGGCTGCAGCACATATATAAGAAGACATATGGCTACCCACTACAATGAACCTATAGATATTGCATCCTCATCCTTGAATGAAGAGGGAACGGTTTACGGAGGAGCAGATAATCTTAAAAAAGGTATAAGGAATATGGTTAGTCTGTACAACCCTAAGATAATTGGTGTATTTACAACATGTCTTGCGGAAACCATAGGTGAGGATATAAAAAGAATAACTGAAGAATTAAAGGAAGAGGACACTTCTTTAGATAAAATTTCTATTATTACAGCATCTACACCAGGTTACGGAGGAACTCAATACGAAGGTTACTTTCTTGCCTTGAGAAATATAGTACAGAAACTATGCAAGCCTATAGAAAAAAGTGAGAGAATCAATGTTATAGTACCTTCCTTAAATCCTGCAGATATACGTCACTTGAAGGATATATTAAATGCCTTTGATATTGATTATATTATGCTGCCGGATATATCTGAAACCCTTGATGCTGAGTTTTCAACGAGTTACAAAAGAATACCGGAAGGCGGTACGAAAATTCAGGATATAGTTGAAATGTCAGGAGCGTCTGCCACCGTAGAATTTGCACTGACAATAGATGATAAGCTGTCTCCTGGACAATATCTAAAGGATAATTTTGAAGTACCCTTATACAGACTTCCGCTGCCTATAGGATTGGAAAGTTGCGATAAATTATTTTTATTGCTTTCAGAGCTAAGTAAAAAGCCAATTCCTGAAAGGTACAGAAAGCAGAGAGGGAGACTTTTGGATGCCATGATAGATGCGCATAAATACAATGCTGAAATTAAAGCGGCCATATATGGGGAACCAGAGCTTTGTTATGGAGTAACAAAATTCTCTTTGGAAAATGGAATAACCCCTGTATTTATAGCCTCGGGTACCGAGAGTAAGCTAATGAACGATAAAATAAGGGAACTTTTCAATAATCTTTTTGAAGCACCGTTACTCATTGATGATACGGATTTTGAAACTATAGAAAAAATGGCACTTGATTCAGGTGTAAATATGCTTATGGGAAATTCCGACGGAAGAAGAATAGAAGAGAAACAAGGTATAAAGCTTATACGGTTGGGATTTCCCGTGCACGATAGGCTAGGAGCGCAGAGAAAGCTAATAATCGGGTATGAGGGAACAACAAACCTTATTGATGAAACTGCAAATGCTGTGCTTGCCGGAAAGGAAGCGGGGTATAGAAAAGAAATGTATGGAAAATATTATTCAGAAGGTAATAAAGAAAAGTATGATTTTAATATATCATTGAAAGAGAGTATTGAGGAAAAAACAGCCCAGCATCCATGCTTCAATAAGGAAGCCCACAATAACGCTAGAATGCATATTCCTGTAGCTCCGGCGTGTAACATAAGCTGTAACTATTGCAGCAGAAAATATGATTGCCCAAATGAGAGTCGTCCCGGAGTAACAAGTGAAGTGCTAACACCGGAGCAAGCTCTGGAAAAATTCAAGATTGTAAAGAGTAAGGTACCTAATTTAAAGGTAATTGGAATAGCAGGCCCCGGAGATGCTTTAGCCAACTTCGAAGCAACTAGGAAATCCATTGAATTAATACAAAGGGAAGATAGTGAAATTACATTTTGCCTCTCCACAAATGGACTTATGCTTCCATTTTATGCAGAGGAATTAATACGACTTCATGTGTCGCATGTAACTATAACTATTAATACAATAGATCCGGAAATCGGAGCCAGACTATACAAGGAGGTAAATTATCTCGGAACTGCTTATAAGGGAAGAGAAGGAGCAGAAATACTGCTTCATAATCAGCTTTCAGGACTAAGATTTCTATCTTCAAAAGGTATAGTATGCAAAGTAAATATAGTGATGGTAAAGGGTGTTAATGATGAGAAAATACCTGAGGTTGTTAAGAAAGTGAAGGAATGCGGTGCCTTTATAACTAATATTATGCAAATGATACCTGCTCCGGGAAGTGTATTTGAAACTATGCCGCTTGTAACTCAGCTTGAACTGAATGCCATGAGAAAACACTGCGAGGTGGATCTTAAGCAGATGTATCACTGCAGGCAATGCAGGGCAGATGCTATAGGAACTTTGGCCCATGACAGGTCTATTGAATTTAGGTGTGGTGGCTGCAGCAGTACTGACTCGAAGGAAAATCAAAGGGATAAAATTACTATTACACAAAAGAAAGTTCTTTCCACTATGGTAGCAGTTGCATCTAAAAGCGGAGTGAATATCGATGAGCATTTTGGACATGCAAGTGAATTCTATATATATGAATGTACAGATGAGGGAATAAAGTTCAAGGAGAAAAGGGCGGTAAAGAAATACTGTACAGGAGTTGAGGAATGTGCTGAAGAGGACAAAATAACCAACATCATAAGTACTATAAAGGACTGCAGTGCAGTTTTGGCTATGAGAGCAGGTGACGAGCCTGTGAGAAAGCTTCAGGAGAAAGGCATAATTGTTTATCAAATGTATGAAACAATTTTTAAAGGTATTGAAAGAGTATTGGCACAAAAATAGTTTGAGACAGTTAATAGGGGTAATATCCGGTTTGTCAATTTTAATAGTTGTGCCCTTTGCAGAAAAGGAGTGAGAGTGTGGACAAGAGATGTCATATTATAGATAGATCCATTACAGAAATAGCTAAAAGAAAGATTGTCGATTGGCCTCAATTGTCTTATTTTGCAGAAAGTCTATTAAATATAGGGGTAGAAATGTTGGAATTAGACGCACGAAGTATACAAGTAATGGAAAGAAAAAGGTTTAATTTCATTTATAGAATAAGTGATTTAAAAGATTTGTCTGAACTCCACGGGAAAAAACCTTCTGCGGTTATAATAAAATGTGATGATGTTTTTAAGATACCTCAGCAAAAGATAAATCACAATTTGATTATAGAAATTGAGGTGAATTCTCTTAATGTATTGAGAGAAATCAAGGAGAAAGGATTACTTGACTTAGTTAAAAGACGATATGCACCCTATTGTATAAGGTTTTGCGGAATGGAAGATTATGAAATTTGGGGGGATATAAAGGATATCTGTAGTTTTAAAGAGGAAGTGAAGATTGATATTTGTCCTTATGATACAAAAGGATTGGCAACAGCAATTGCCTTGGATGCCTTGGAAATGAAGACGGATTACTTGACTACCTCCTTCTGTGGGTACGGACTTGGACCGGTCTATGCGCCTACAGAAGAAGTTATTATGGCATTAAGAGTAATATATGGAGTAAGTCAAGAAGGCTCTACAGAAAAGTTAACAGAGATGGCGGAAGCTTTTGAGGAATTATCCGGAAAAAGAGTGGGGAAGCAGAAGCCCATTTTGGGAAGTAATATTTTTAAATGTGAATCGGGTATACATGTGGATGGTATAATTAAAGATCCCAATACCTATGAGCCATATCCGCCTGAGATGGTAGGAAAGAAGAGAGAATTTGTGGTGGGCAAGCATTCTGGAAGAAAAAGATTTCAGACTGACCCTTCCTAAACCAAGCTTAGCTGTGAGAACAGTTCTTAAAAGATCAACAGTTATAGATGGTGGGGTGAAAGAAATGGATTATAAGATTGTAGATACAACGCTGCGAGACGGTGAACAGATGGCAGGAACATCATTTAATATTGAAACTAAGCTAAAAATAGCTAAGTATTTAGATTTTTTAGGTGTTTTTCAAATAGAAGCTGGGACAGCAGTTATGGGTGGAGAAGAAAAGGAGAGTATCTACAGAATAAAAAATGAAAACTTAAAATGCAAGATTTCTTCTTGGAATAGATTGAAAAAACCTGATATTAAGCATTCTATGGAATGTGGAGTTGATATTATCCATATATCAGCTCCTTCTTCATCTTTGCAATTACAAAAAAAGCTGAGAAGAGATGAAAAATGGCTTTTTGAAAATTTAAAAAGTCTTATTTATTATTGTAAGGAGAAGGGCTTTGAAGTAACAGTAGGCTTTGAAGATGCCTCCAGGGCTGATATTACTGTACTGGAAAAGCTCTGTGAGATCTGTGTTGAAGGAGGAGTAAACAGAGTACGGTATGCAGATACTATAGGTATTCTTACTCCGAACAGAACCTTTGCTATAATAAGTGAGCTTAAGTCGGAGTTCAAGCTGGATATAGAATTTCATGCTCACAATGATTTTGGTATGGCACTTGCCAATTCAATTGCGGCTTTTAGGGCAGGAGCAGAATATATCGACTGCACATTGAAAGGTATTGGCGAGAGATCTGGAAACTGTGATTATTATAAATTTATTAAAGCTGTTTAAATTTAATTGAATAGTTTGATAAAAAAAGATAAAATTTAAGTAGAGTAAAATATGTTTATACAAACATACCAATAGACAAAATAGTTTTGAGAACATCCATGTGAGCATTGGATAATGAAGGGAGCAATAAAAATGAGAATGACCAAAATCATATGTACTCTTGGACCAGCAGTTGATGATGAACAATTAGTGGAGCAACTGATACTTGGGGGAATGGACGTAGCAAGATTGAATTTTTCTCACGGAACTCACGACGAACATCAAGTAAGAGTGGATAGGTTAAAGAAGGTTAGGGATAAGGTAAATAAGCCGGTAGCATTGCTGCTTGATACTAAGGGACCTGAAATAAGACTTGGCAAATTTGAAAAAGGTGAAGTTATCTTAAAAGAAGGAAATGAGTTTGTTCTTGTAAATGATTCAATTATGGGAACAGAGGAAAGAGCCACTATTTCTCATAAAGAATTATATAGGGATGTTAAAGTAGGGACAAAGATATTGATAAACGATGGCTTGGTTGCCATTGAGGTTATTAAAGTTGAAGGTAAGGATATCTGCTGTAAAATACTTAATGGTGGAGCAATAAGTAATAATAAGGGTGTCAATATACCTGAGACGGACACTCATTTGCCTTCTATTACTGAACAAGATGTAGAAGATATTAAATTTGCTGTAAAAAATGAATTTGATTTTATTGCCTGTTCTTTTGTAAGAAAGGCTGCAAATGTAAATGAGGTTAGAAAGCTTCTGAAGAAGCTTGGCGGAGAGGAAATCAAGATAATTGCAAAGATAGAGAATAGAGAAGGCGTTAACAATTTTGATGAGATATTGAAAGTCTCTGATGGAATTATGGTAGCCAGAGGAGATTTGGGAGTTGAAATACCGACAGAAGAGGTTCCTGTAGTACAAAAGATGATTATAGAGAAATGCTATAGAAACGGTAAGCCGGTTATAACGGCAACACAGATGCTTGATTCTATGATTAAAAATCCAAGACCTACAAGGGCTGAGTCCAGTGACGTAGCAAATGCTGTTTATGATGGAACTAGTGCAGTTATGTTGTCAGGCGAAAGTGCTGCAGGTAAATATCCTATAGAAAGTGTCAAGACTATGGCTAAAATAGCTCTAAAGGCAGAAGAGTCCATAGACTACGGTAAGAGACTTTCTTTGATGCAGTTTGACATGATGGACAGTATAACCAATGCAATAAGCTATGCTACTTGTACTACTGCGCTTCATCTAAAGGCAGCTGCAATAATATCCGTGACTCATTCAGGGGAGACTGCAAGAATGATATCAAGATTCAGACCCTCCTGTCCAATAATTGCTCCTACAGAGAGCAAAAGGGTGCACAGACAGCTTTCATTGTCTTGGGGTGTTATACCATGTTTAGTTGGAAAGCTTACAAATATAGAAGATATGTTTGAGGCGGGAGTCGAAAAGGCTTTGGAAGTGAATATGGTAAAGAACGGTGATATAGTTGTTATTACTGCAGGGTTCCCGGGCGGAGTAAGCGGAACTACAAATCTATTAAAGGTACATACTGTAGGTAATGTACTTGTAAAGGGAACAGGCATGATAAAAGGCAAGGTAACAGGACAGATATGTATTGCCAGATCCGTTGAAGAGTTGGATAAAAAATTTAATAACGGTGATATAGTGGTGGTAGAAAACACTAATAATGATATGATGCCGTATTTAAGAAATGCATCAGGAATAATTGCAGAGGATCCTGCACTTGATAGCCATGCGGTTACCGTAGGCTTGGCTCTGGATATACCCGTATTAGTAGGCGCTCAGAACGCACTGTGCATTTTGAAGAACAGCTCAGTAGTAACCCTGGATTCAAATAACGGCTTGGTTTTAAGCGACAGTATATAAATTAAACGCCCTGTACAGGTCTAGAGTTTGACTTGTACAGGGCGTTTGAAATTAATTCCATTTTAAATTGAATTTGCCTTTTGCAGCATCACCTTTGATTCTTATATAATAAGTGCCTTTTTCAGGAGCCTTGAAGGTATAACTGCTGTCTGTATTTACCGGAAGCTCTTGAATTTCGCTAAGCTTACTGTCCAAGAAGGATATGTCTAAGGTGCCTTCTGTAATATCTGAAGAATATTTTATAGTTATTTCTTCACCGGCGTCCAATTTGATTTTCTTATTCTCAATGCCCTTCAAGTAACTGAATTTGTTATTCCAGCTGCTGTTGGTTTTGTTTTCTACTGAAGCAATTTGAATGAAGCTGTTAGTAGCAAATCGTCCGTTGACTACACCTTTGACAAGAAAAGTAACCCCTATGGACATTAGTACTATAACAACAAGAAAAGTAATCCATACTAATTTATGCTTTTTGAAAATTTTCATTAATTTTCCCTCCTATCGGTATCGTCATATTTGCTGTTACAATGAGGACAGAAATTCCAGCTCTCCTCCATATAGTTTCCGCAGTTCTTGCAGTTTTTGCCAAGAGCATTTCCGCAGTTGGTACAGATAGTCAAACCTTTTTCAACTATAGCACCGCAAGCCCTACATCTTATTTTATTGCTTCTGCTTACAATTAAATATACAATAAGTGGAATTGGAAAGCTGAACAATGAAAGTAGAGCCCAAAGTATTGCATAGGAATCTTTTCTGCCACGTGCATCTAAATATACCCACAAAGATTGGCCAAGCCATAAGGTAAAAAAAATAATAACAATCAGTATAACACTAATTAAATTCATTTATAGAACCTCCTCTTAACTTTTTGCTGTTATAAAACAAGATTAACACTGGAATGGGTGAGGAAAGGATGAAATCAACAACCAAGGTTAATCTAAGACCAAATTTAAAAATCATTATAATATGAACAAAAGTAATAAGCACAGTAAGTAGAGCGTATATCGTATCTTGAAGCTTTAAATGCTTTTCCTTTTTTATTTGTTCAGCCTTTTCGATTAAGGCTATGGTATCTATAGGCTTAATTAGGCCCGCAGTTTCAAGAAAATCATCTTCAAGAAGATCAGACTTAATAATTAGCTGTTCTTGATTTTGTGTTCCAGATTTCTTCAATGCTTATTCCTCCCTTCCTGTAAGTGATTTTTTTAAAATTTTTATGGTATTATGAAGTCTGGATTTTACAGTACCTTCAGCGCAGTTCATGATATGACTTATTTCTTCAAGGCTATAACCATAATAATGTTTTAATATAAAAGAAACCCTTTTTTCATAGCTCATAGCTTGAAGCTCTTGAAGAGCTTTTTGGAGTTGAAGCTTTACTTCTACATCATTTTCCATGCTGCGGCCAGGCAAATATAAATCATCTATGCTATCCTGAGAAATTCGTTTTTGTTTCCTTAGATTATTTCTATACAAATTTAATGAAATTTGTATAAGCCAGCTGGAAAATTTACTTTGACCTCTAAAGGTTTCTATATTTATCATTGCTTTCATAAGGGTTTCCTGCAGTAAATCCTCAGAAAGATAAGTATCACCGGTTAACTTTATCAAGAATCCATAGAGGGTTTTATAATGCATTTGAAATAATGTGTTAAGTGCACTTTTATTGCCTTGGCAGGCTTTAGCTAGCAGTTCTGATTCATCCAATTTTATCCCCCCGTATGTTTCTTTTCATTAGTAAGACAATTAAAATTCAAAAAAGTTCATTAGATTTCAGAAATTTTTTAGGATTATCTTTCTCTTAATAATATATTGATACGTAAGTATATCACTTCGGGAAAAATGTTGAAAATTTAATGTCTTCTAAAGTTTAAACTCCCACTTCTTTAATTATACAATACTTGCTAACTTCATTATATACTTACGATTATTATTGACAACGAAAGTGGTGAGTAATAGAATATAATTAAAACGGAATAAAACGAAATCATATGAAATTAATCGCAATTAAAGAGGTATATACATAAATGTTTGGTGAAGAGAGAAAGAAAAAAATATTGGATATATTAAATTTAAAGGGTAATGTAAAAGTTTCTGAGCTGTCTAAGCATTATAATGTTTCGGAGGTTACTATAAGAAAGGACCTTCAAGAGCTAGAGGAAGCAGGTCTGATTGAAAGGGTTCACGGAGGAGCAGTAGTTCCTCAAAAAGCAAAATATGAACCTACCTTTACTGAGAAAACAGATAAATATATAGATGAGAAAATAGCTATAGGCAAGGCAGCTGCTTCGTTGATAAATGAGGGAGATACAATTGCACTGGATGCAGGGACAACAACTCTGCAGTTAGCAAAAAATATTAGCCATGAAAATCTAACGGTAATAACAAATTCCCTGGATATAGCAGAGGAATTGGCGGATAGAAAAAATGTGGAAGTAATTGTTATAGGGGGTTCTCTAAGGTGCGAGACGAGAGCGTTGGTTGGTCCTGTTTCAAATATGGCATTGGAAAACTTTAATGTGGATAAAGCCTTTATAGGAGTCAACGGTATATCTATAAAGAAAGGTGCAACCACTCCGGATGTGACTGAAGCACATACGAAGAAAGCATTAATTGAATGTTCTAAAGAGACAATAATTCTGTGTGACCATTCCAAATTTGATTTTGTGTCTTTTTCAAAAATAGTAGATATGAATGAAATAGATTGTATAGTTACCGATGATGGAGCGGAAGAAGATACTATAAAAGCTTTTAGTGAAAAAGGCTTTAAAATAATTATAGCAAGGAGCTGAAAAAATGATATTAACTGTGACATTTAATCCGGCAATCGATAAAACAATAAAACTATCGGGATTAAAGGTAAATGAGGTTAACAGAGTGAATTATTCTAGGAGCGATGCAGGTGGAAAGGGCATAAATGTATCCAAAACAATAAAGGAACTTAACGGTGAGAGCATAGCTTTAGGCTTTGTAGGGGGTAAAAGCGGAGAGACAATTTTGGAATATCTCAATGAAGCTGGAATTAAGAATGATTTTATTAGGATATTTGGAGAGACAAGAACAAATATTAAAGTGGTAGATACAGTAAATAGCACTTTTACGGACATAAATGAAAACGGTCCGGCAGTAACTGCCGATAAGGTGGCTGCATTAAAAAGTAAGCTTGAAGGTTACTTGCAGGAAGGAACAATAGTAGTATTATCAGGCAGTATTCCTGCGGGAGTCAGTGATACTATATATAAAGAGATAATTGAACTTGTAAATAAGGCCAAGGCAAGAGTTATATTGGATGCAGACAGGAAACTGTTTCTTGAAGGATTAAAAGCAGGTCCGTT
>JAEZDX010000263.1 GCA_023417975.1 Bacillota bacterium | reverse complement strand
CAGTTGTAGAGGTATAGGTTTAGGCAGCAGGATACTTAAAGAAGTTATGTTATACTTTGAAAATAATTTCGGCATAGACGTATTTTCTACAGGAATAATTGAAGGCAGTAATAATGCGTTGAAATTTTGGCGAAAGAACGGATTTATTCTTCACAGGGTTTCCAAAAGCTTTTTTAATATACAAGGAAAAGAGAAGGATATGATTATCTTGAAAAAAGAAGAAAAATTGCAAGTGATATAATACACTAAAATAGCATATCTATTATTATACGAAGAAGTTAGTAAAAAGTGCAAAAAATATTATATAAAAATGCTAATTATGGATATTTTTTATTGACATTTTTAAGGGTACAAACTATAATTTAAATTATGCTGAATCCCGAAAGGGTACGGAGGAACCAAAAATTGGGGTTAATCTGATTTGGACAAAAAATGTTGAATCAGTAGGGTAACCTTCACCCGAACCCGTCAGCTAACTCCGGAGGCAGAAGGAGGGTTATAATATGAAAAATCTATGGACAAAGGTATTGTCTGCGGGTCTGTTTTTGTTCGCGCTTTGTATAGGTTTGCATTTGGGCGGAACAACAGTAAAAGCGGATACTGTAGCAAGTACACAAGAAGGTGTGGTTCTTAAGACAACAACGGTTTCGACTAAAAAGGTCATTAAAGTTCCCGTGAAACAGGTCGAGGTTGTACAGCCAACGAAAACTACTAAAAGCAGTAGTTTATCAAGAGGTACTGGTTCAAGTTCCAACACTACTAAGAGCTCAAGCAAAAGTGGGGGAACCACTATAGCAAGCGGCAGTACTAGCAGTATTGTTCAGTATGCATTTCAGTTTTTAGGAAGACCATATGTATATGGTGCAAATGGCCCAAAGGCATTTGATTGCTCAGGCTTTACTTCCTATGTGTACCGTCAATTTGGGGTATCGTTACCTCGTACGGCAGCAGAACAATCCTCTGTAGGTGAATCTGTATCGAAAGGTGACCTGAGACCGGGAGACTTGCTGTTCTTTAATACCAGCGGGTATATATCTCATGCAGGAATGTATATTGGTGACGGTCAATTTATTCATGCTTCATCTGGAAGCAGATGTATAACTGTAAGTGATTTGAGTGAGAGCTATTATACTAGAACATTTGTTAAAGCAAAAAGAATTATGAGATAATACCAATTAAGAATCCGGCAAAGTTTGTCGGGTTTTTTTTATTCTAAAATATCACCGATGTAAATACATATTGTATTGGAGAGAATGAATTTAATATAGCATCCTAATAAATAAGGAGTAGATTATGTTAAATATATTCCTCTAATATAGTTGAGAGGTGATAAAATGAAATACACAAGATATGATTATAGAAGAAAAAAGGAAGAAAAGATTTCTGTAGCCGTAATTTTTATAAGTATAATTCTTGCGGCAGTATTACTGGGCACTGCCCTATCCAGCTTGTTTATTAAAAATCAGTCTGGAAAACCCAATTCCAATCAAAATGTGAAGTCACCAACGCCAACGCCTCAAGCAAACTCCGGAAAAGATGGAACAGTACCTGCGAAGGTGTTGTTAATTCAAAGCGGGTTTTATAAGGTGAAGGAAAATGCCGCAGACTGTAAGGCTAAGCTGAAGGATACTGTTAACCCGTTCCAGGTAGATGAAGCTGATGGAGGGATAAGGGTATTTGCAGGTATTTTTAATGAAGGCGATAGCGATAACATCATAAAAACGCTATCAGATAAGGGTATGCCGCCAAGTAAAGTGACCTACGAGATAAACATTGAAGATCAATCTTCTTTAGAAATATCTGAAATCATAAAGGGACATTTAAAATGCTTGACAAAACTATTGGAACAAAACGTAGCATCGGTAAAGACGGATGAGTTCAAGACGTGGCTGTCAACGCTTTCAAAGGTGGATGAGAAAGCAAAGTATTATTCGGTTTTGGAGGAATATAAGAAGTACATAGGCGCTATGCCTGCTGACATAAGTAAAGATAAGGCAGAAGAAAACTATGTTTACATATATAATGTAGTTAAAAAGGTAGGTATAAAAAAATAGAGGTACATCTGAGGATGTGCCTCTTTTTAATCTATAGGAAATTATAAAATATTAATGTTGAGGATAACTAAACATTAAGTGACATCTATAGCTCTATAGAGTAAAAAAGAAAGGTGCAGGGAAGATACTTCCCGCCGCTTTCAGGAGGACGTAAAGATTATTAATCTTTACGCACCTCAGAGAATATCAGAAGGAGCTCAGACGCGAATGCGTCGTCGAAGGCATGAATGTTAATAACATTCATGCGCCCTAATACGAAAGCCAAGGGGAAATAGGGTTCCCTAGCGAAAGCGCCAATAGGCGATTTTTTATGTGGAAATTAAAAGCCAATTTTTTTTTGCTAAACTGTAAACATACTTGTTTATGGCTTTATTAAGTGATAAACTATAAAAGATGTTATATAGAGACAAGAATGTCCCTATGATGCATTAACAGCGGTTGAATAAGAAAACATAATTAAGAAAATGCTGGAAATGTGTAAAAGAATATTTATTTATGTAAAAGTGGGGGATTGACATTGAAAGGTTCTGGAAAGTCTTCGATATTTTTTGTGTTCCTGGTTTTATTGGGAGCCTTGACCGGAAGCCTACTTGGCGATATGCTTGGCGACATATCCGCACTAACTTTTTTAAAACACGTATATAGTATTGGAAC
>JAEZDX010000262.1 GCA_023417975.1 Bacillota bacterium | reverse complement strand
TGCTCCGGTATTTGCATCATAACTATTTGGATATTCAGTCTCATATCCTGATTATCTAAATCCATAATATATCCCTTCAACTGCTGTAACTTATTTTGCTCCAATTTAATGTTTTCTTCCGTCTTTTTCATCTGTTCTTGTAGATTGGCTTTCAGCAGTTTAGGATCCCAGGATTTCAATAATTGTTTTATTTCTTTAACGCCGAATCCCATATTTCGCAGTAAAACAATTTTATTCAAGTGTTCTATCTGCTCTGCAGAATATAATCTATATCCACTTAACTCATCCACTTCATACGGGATTAATAATTTCTGTTCATCATAATACCGCAGCATCCTAATTGACACTTGGGTTATCTTCGAAAACTCACCTATTTTAAACATAATGTACTATCCTTCAAATTTAATCAAACATGCGACGCTTTCATGCATATCATTTTTTGTTCCTCTACACCGATGTCCTTAGCAATAACATCACATTTAGTCATCAACAGGAAATATATGTTTTTATTTTCTTCACTTAAGCATTCATAATTGGCCTGTCCTTTAGCAATAACTACATCAGCTCTTTTATAGATTTCTTTGAAGTCATTGCTTGTCCTGCTGAGCACCGTGCCAAGTGAACAGTCTCCATTGTCTATAATCTCAGCGTAGGTATCAATTCCTACAGCATAGGCATCTTCAGCTATTGAATCATTTACAACAGGTTTACCTCTTACTCCGAATGATATTTCAATATCGGCATTCAACTCTTTTATTTTCTTTATAAGAATCTTGTCCATACATATCTCGCCACAATTATCACCTAAGTATAATAAGGTTTTTGCAGCCAGAATATCTTTCATAAGTGCTTCGGAATGATCTATTGCCATTTCCAATTGATCCATTTTTTCAAAGCAATCAAATATATCCTCCAGCAAGATGTTATGGATAGGATTAAAATCTATTATATTGCCTACAATGGCGTATCGCACTGCTGCTTGAAACGAGTTTTCAGCTCGCTGAATTTTTTGTTCGAATTCGGGTAACAGCTTCAAAAACAATTGATTATAATAATTTCTTGTTTCCTTATATGGATCAGAGTTATTAGTATATCTCTTTATCATTTCAAAAACTTCTCCGATAATTTCCGGTGTGGTTGACTGAAAATCCATTTTACTCAAATAAGAGAAAACTTCCCGTAATAGCTCTTCTTTTTGGTCAACACCTGTAATATCCGCTACCTTAAAAGCTTGATTGATAACGCATGGTAAACATTTATCATGTATTCTCATATATAGACCTCTTTCGTATTAAAATTTATAGCAAATCCTAACCAAAGCATAATATACTAAAGCAGCCAATGCAATATGACGGCTTTATAATTTTATTAAAAAAACTACCCTATAATTGCCTTAATCCTTCTTACTCCTGAAGATGAACTCTCCTCTTTTATTATTTTAAAGCTTTTAAGTTCCGCAGTATTTGTTGCATGTGGTCCTCCACATATTTCTTTTGAGTATCCTGAAATAGTATATACCTTTACAATATCTCCATATTTATTATCAAAAACACCAACAGCACCATCTGCCTTAGCAGCTTCCACAGTAGTTTCGGCACATATCACGTCTATTCTATTTTCTATAGCCTCATTCACAATTCTTTCAACCTGTTCCAATTCTTTCTTAGTCAGCTTCCTATCAAAAGAAAAATCAAACCTTAGTCTTTCTGCATTAATATTACTTCCTTTTTGGTAGACACTATACCCTAATACCTTTCTGAGGGCACCGTTTAAAAGATGGGTAGCCGTGTGCAACTTAGTTGTCTGCTCGCTGTTATCTGCGAGCCCTCCCTTGAATTTTTCGCCTGCTCCTCTTCTGGATTTTTCTTGATGTTCCTTGAATTTCTCTTCAAAGGAAGCTATGTCAACTCTTATTTTTCGTTCCGAGGCAAGTTCTACAGTAAACTCAATGGGGAAACCAAAAGTATCATACAATTTGAATGCTATCTCTCCATTCAAGATACCACCTTCCTCCAAATTTGACATATACTTCTCTGCCATTTTCAAACCACTGTCCAAGGTTTTTGAAAATAATATATATTCCTTTTCTAGCTGCTCCATTATGAATGCTTTATTTATTATTAATTCGGAATAGATTTCTCCATAGTTCTCAATAACTTCCTCAGCAATCATGCCTAGAATATTATTATTTATTCCAAGTTTTATTCCAAGTTTTTTTACAAGGCGTATAGTACGCCTTATAAGCCTCCTTAAAATATAACCCTGTTCAGAATTTGATGGCACCATAGCTTTCGAATCACTAAGAATAAAAGTAGCTGCTCTCATATGCTCACTTATTATACGAAAGCTTTGTTCATTTTCGTTATTGTACTTTTGGCCTGTTAGGCATTCCAGCGTTTTTATGATAGGCTGAAATAATTCGGTTTCATATACATTTCTAAATCCATTAATAATAGTTAATACGCGTTCTAAACCCATTCCGGTATCCACATTTTTCTGTAGAAGCTCGGAATATGTTTCATCCTCATTTTTATTGTATTCCATGAAAACATTATTCCATATTTCTACGTATTTTCCGCATTTGCAGGACGGGCCACATTTTTCTCCACATTTTTCTTTTCCCATATCATAGAATATTTCTGTATCAGGTCCGCATGGTCCGGTTTTTCCTGCTGGCCCCCACCAATTCTCACTTCTGTCGTAGAAGTAAATTTGCTCTTCCTTAAGTCCATTCTTCCTCCAGATGTCTGCCGCTTCTTTATCTTTAGGTACTAAGTTGTCCCCTTCAAATACTGTAACTGCAATTCTGTCTACAGGTATTTTTAAATACTCTGTAAGAAATTTATAGCTCATTGTAATAGACTCTTCTTTAAAATAATCCCCTAATG
>JAEZDX010000209.1 GCA_023417975.1 Bacillota bacterium | reverse complement strand
ACCTAATGCCTTTTCCAAGTTATAGGCACGGCAAAGGGGAGAAGGACGATATATTTTATAAAATTCCAGTATTTCATCAGGAATGTCTACATATCGGGTTTCTCTGTCCATTTCTTGTTTTGCCAATTCTTCACAGAATACCGGATATAAGTCTTCCAATTCCGTGGGTTTCATGGTGCCTGGGTTCAAATACGGTTCGTGCTGTTCCTTCATATCGGCTCTAAGATTATACCATTGCCTTGGTATTTCCTTTTCCGATAAATATGTTCTGTAAGGTACTTTGCTCATATAAAATGCTCCCTTCAAAATTAATATACATTTAAAATAAAAAAACTCTTGCCCCTAAAAAAGGGACAAGAGTTTATACTCCTGCGATACCACCCAACTTGGTGAAAAACACCCACTCATTTCATATACAAATAATATATGCTCCTATTGTAACGAGTGGAGAGCTCGTCAGTGCCTACTCGGATAAACCTTTCGGACTGCCTTCATAAGTCCATTCAATCAAGTACCTGCCGCCGGCTCACACCACTCCCGGTTCTCTGAAAGCAAGTTAACCTAATTTACTTCTCTTATTCATCAGTTTATTCTTGTTACATATAATAATAGATTGTTAATTATTATTTGTCAATATTATTCAGAATATTTCGGTTTATTATATAACAGCTGCCTGTTATTTTCTTTGCTTCTTTCTTCACAGCAGCAATAAGTTGTCCGATTTCTTCCGGTCTTCTTAAGTGACTTAAGTTGCCTAATATTCCAGCTATGGATAATGAGGTAAGAGGGAATCTCTCAATACTACCGCGTCTGTCTGCAGCTTCAATAAAATTATTATGCTTATCATTCTCATTAAAGAAATCAAGTATTCCGGAATCAAATTTGCTTATTATGGATTTGCAAAGATTTTCATATTCTTCAGTATAGTTCTCAATTACTGCTACAAAATCATCACCGCCTATGTGACCTACAAAACCGCTATTAGGGAAAATAGCTTTAACTTCCGATGATATGAGCTGTGCAGTATATTTAAGAATGCTGTCACCATTTTCAAAACCATATGTATCGTTATAAGCCTTAAAATTATCAAGATCAAAATATAAAATACAGCAGCTATTTTTATTTACAATAACATTTTTTAATGAATTTTGAATAATAGTATTCCCTGGAAGTTCAGTAAGAGGATTGAGCTGCTTTGCATAATTGCATTCCAGCATGGTAGTAAAATTCAATAGTGACCTTATAGTTACAATACCATAATATCTGCTATTTTTAATAACTATTATATAGTCATATATATTTTCAGTTTTTCTGGACATTGCCATTTTTGATACTTCACTCACTGGTGTTAAGTAGTCTACAATCATAGGGTTAGTATCCATAATTAATGATACCGGACGTTTTGTAAATACTGCTACACCATATTGTGTAGCCAGCGCTGAATCTAAAGTATGTTTCATAACAAGGCCTGCAGGAAAGCCATTTGATACAATACATGCTCCGGTTATGTCGTTATTGTCAAAGTACTCCTTCAATTCTTTACAGGAAGCATTAGGAGGAAATGGTTTATCTAGTCTTACGATTTCACCTATATAGTTTGACTCATAGTTGCCGAATTTACTGCTTTTATTTTTGTTACATCTTAATATGATTTCTTTAACGTGACTAGGTATATCCAAAAAGGTTCCCGCAGGACGGCTTAAGAAGAAGCCTTGTCCAGCATAAACGCCAAGATTTATCAAGGTAGAAAGCTCGGCTTCGGTTTCAATTCCTTCTGCAATAAGCTTCATATTTGTAATTTCAGAAAGCTTAACAAAACATTCCAGTAAAGACTGCTTGAAAGTATCATCATTTACATTTCTTATTAGATCCATGTCAATCTTTACATAATGAGGCTTGGTCTCTGATAACATTTTAAGACCTGAATATCCGGAACCGGTATCATCAATTGCAATTTTATAACCTTGTTCAACATAGTTATTAAGAGCTGTTCTAAAGCTTCTATAGTCCTCAATACAAGTCTTTTCTGTAATTTCAAAGATTATACAGTCCGGAGACATATTGTGCTTTGCTAAAAATTCTTTGGTAAAGCCTTTTTTAAATTTATCGTCTTTAAAAATATGTGGATCAACATTAATGAATAAATATTTATCTACTGAGATTAGCAGCTCTTTCGATTGCTTTCGTTCTACATAAAAGCTCCAGTTCCCAAGTTTTATTGCAATCTTCGGCAGCTTTGAAAAGTTTATCTGGACTTTGCAGCGGTGACTGTGAAGGTCCTCTGCTTAAAGCCTCATATCCTAGTACACTACCATCAAGCAAAGAAACAATAGGTTGAAAAACAGTTGAAATACTTCCGCTTTCAATAATATAATTCAATTCCTCCACCTCATTAATATTGCATATTTTACAAATGTTTTGCAAAGTCACTGCCTCCTTAGTTAATTCAAATAAATTTATATTAATATATTTATGGATCACATATAACTTAAGGTTAGCACTCTTTCATTATGCAGAAATGTTAAGATGGTTAATTAGTTGTTAAATAATATATTATGAGCATTAAAAAAAAATATTCTTTTTTTATTAATAGAAGGAATTTGAGGAAGGATGTAGAATAATTATTATCTATAAGGAATAGATATAATATGATTCTAGTATGAAATGGAGTGAGTATTATGACAGAGTTAAATAATGTTTACAAATGTGGGGTATGTGGGAACATAGTTGAAGTAGTTCATCCTTCAGGAGGAACGTTGAATTGCTGCGGACAGCCCATGAACCAGCTAAAGGAAAATACTACAGATGCTGCTTTAGAAAAACACGTTCCGGTAATAGAAAAGGTAGAGAATGGTGTTATTGTAAAGGTAGGATCTGTTGAACATCCTATGCTGGAAACACACTATATTGAATGGATTGAAGTTCATACAGCAGCAAAAGTATATAGAAAATACTTGCAGCCGGGAGAAAAGCCGGAAGCCTTCTTTAAGCTTGATGAAGAAGTTTTGTTTGCAAGGGAATACTGCAATTTACATGGGCTTTGGAAAGCCTAAAAATTTGTTATCTAAAATATATTTTTTTAAGATCCGGCTGAAATGCCGGATTTTTATTTTAAGTTTATTGAGTTAAAAAATACGTAACTGTATGTTTACAAATATGATTCAATATTGACACCAAAATGACATATTATAAATTTAGTATATTAATTGTAGAAGACAACCTCCTTTAATATATATAAATTCCGTTGTACCAGCTGGCAGTACCCCTCGCCGGCTGTTTTTATTTTCATTAAATTTAAAATGTGGTATTTTAAATAAAACCTACCTTTAACCTATTTTTCTGTTCTAACACCCGTAGGATAAAATATATTAATA
>JAEZDX010000207.1 GCA_023417975.1 Bacillota bacterium | reverse complement strand
TCATTAAAGAGGGTAAAATAATAAAGCTTGAAAAGATGAGTACTTTACAAGAACACAATTACAAGAGAATAAGCATTGAGACTAAAGGAGCTATAGCAAAAGACACCTTCAATATGAAAGGGGTTAGTGACCTTGAAGTTAAAGGTAATTCAGCTCAATTTATATTCAAGGGAAATATTAATATTATCATGAAAAAAATCTCCGAAATTGATCTGCGCAATATCTCCATTGAAGAGCCGGACTTGGAGGAAATCTTCATGAATTATTATGCAAAGGAGGAGTAGCAATATGAACATGTATATACACGAGCTTAAGTCTATGCGCAAAGCCGCCATCATGTGGACCTGTGCTTTAATTGCCATGGCTGCGCTATATCTTTCCATATATCCAAGTATAGCTAAGGATGCCGAGGATTTTAAAAAGCTGCTTGGCGGATACCCTCCTGCAATTAGGGCAATGCTTGGTATTAACCTTGATTATATTACATCAATTTTAGGCTTTTATTCTATGATTTTTTCATTTATTATTTTGTGCGGAGCTATACAGGCCATGAATATTGGCGTTTCCATACTGTCAAAGGAATCTAGAGAAAGAACAGCAGATTTTTTGCTTGTTAAGCCCGTATCACGCTCATCTATAGTAAGTGCAAAGCTTCTGGCGGCCCTTACAATTATTGCTGCGACAAATGTGGTGTTTTTCGGCATATCAACCTTATTGGCCAATATGGTTAAAACATCAGATTATAGTGCAAAGCTGTTTTTTATGATAAATGTTACGTTGTTTTTCATACAGCTTATGTTTCTAGCTCTTGGCATGGTAATATCAGTGTTCTTTAATAAACTTAAGTCCGTACTACCCATATCTTTGGGTGTAGTTTTCGGCTTATATTTCATAGGTGCACTGCTTGCTTCAGCGAATGACCACCAAGTTGCACGGTTCCTTTCGCCTTTTAAATACTTTGACACAGCTTATATCATTAAAAATGCAAGCTACGAAGCACAATATGCTATTACCGGGGCAATATTCATAGCTGTAGCTGTAGCCGTGACCTATTTTGTTTATATAAAGAAAGACATTCACGCTGTTAGCTAAGCGGCTGATGAGGAGGGTATATAATGAATATTTTCTATAGAGAGTTAAAGGCAAACCGTAAAGCCTTGATAATATGGAGTATATGTATGATTCTATTGGTTATAAGCGGCATGGGAAAGTATACGGCTTACTCTTCCGGAGCTAACGGTGAGGTCTTTGAGAAGATGCCTTATACAATGAAGGCGCTGCTGGGATTTGGAGCCTTTGATGTAACAACGGTGAGCGGTTTTTATGCTTTTCTATATCCTTATCTTGCAATAACTGCTGCTGTCCATGCAGTACTTATTGGAAGCGGGATAATTGGAAAAGAGGAGAGGGATAAGACTACAGAGTTTCTTATGGTAAAACCCGTATCCAGAAACACAATTTTAACTTCGAAGCTGTTTGCAGCACTATTTAATGTGATCATTATGAATATAGCTACACTTGTTTCTTCTATTGCGGTTGTTTCTGCATATAGTAAAGGAAAAGATGTTACCGGAGAAGTATTGATGTTTATGTTAAGTATGTTCTTCATTCAGTTAATCTTTTTATCTCTCGGTGCTTTCATTTCATCTGTTATTAGAAATTCAAAAGCATCAGGCTCATTGTCGGCAGGAATTCTATTTGCGGCATATGTTGTTTCGAAGATAACGGATTTGACAGACAAGGTAAATATTCTTAACATATTTTCACCATTTAAGTATTTTAGCTACGAGAAAATTGTAAATGCTAACGAACTGAGTATTACAATTGTGGCACTTTCCTTATTACTCACTGCAGTTTTAACGGCTTCATCATATTTTTTCTACATGAAACGCGATTTGAACGTCTAAAGTATAAATTAGCACTTGAGTTCCCTCGGAGAAAAACCGGGGGATTTTTTTATCTATGTAATTATATAAAGAAAGTAAATATGCAATCTACATGTGCGGTACCATAAATCCTTGAAGATTGGACACTTTCCGCTGTACAATGTAAGACTTTTAAAGTGTTTTATATAGTCATTATTTATTATATAATAGTAGAGTATTATATAGCTACAAAAACTTTAGCCTTTAGTATTCGGAAGAAAGGTTATTAAAGGTTCATTAATTTTGAAGCTTGAAAATAAGAAATAAATACACTCACGTATAGAAGAATAGGGGTATTTAACATGAATATAAAAGATTTGATTATACATAATAAAACAATAGCAAAAAGAGAAGCGAAGTATGTAGCTTTTCCCGAAAAGCTATCACTTGAATTGGCTCAGTATCTTTCAAAGGATGGTATTGATAAGCTATATTGTCATCAAGCAGAAATGTTTGATAAAGCAATAGATAAGAACAATATAGTGATAACGACTTCAACAGCCAGTGGAAAAACTCTCAGTTTTTTACTGCCTGTGCTTCAGGAGATACTATCCAATCCACTGGCCAGAGCAATCTTCATTTATCCTACGAAAGCCTTGGCCAGTGACCAATACCGAGCTATTTTACCCTACCTGGAGTATTTTGGTGAAAGTAGAGTCTCGGCAGGAGTTTATGATGGAGATACACCTGTGAACGAAAGAAGCAGGATACGAAAAAATGCGAATATTATTTTAACGAATCCGGAAATGATAAATAGTGCTTTTTTGCCGAACCATAGTAAATTTGGCTTTGATTTTATATTCTCGAATTTAAAGTATGTTGTTATAGATGAGCTGCATACCTACAGAGGAGCATTCGGTTCTCACCTTGCAAATGTATTTAGAAGACTCATAAGAGTGTGCCGATATTATAATTCATCACCTCAGTACCTTTGCAGCTCAGCTACAATAGCAAATGCAGTAGAACTGGCAGAAGAAATCTGTGGGAAAAAGTTCATTAATATTGATAAGGACGGTTCTCCGGCAGCGGATAAAAAATATGTTATTGTACAGCCACCCAAGATTATGGGAAATGATAAAAGATACTACGGCCAGGTACAGTCCAACAC
>JAEZDX010000177.1 GCA_023417975.1 Bacillota bacterium | reverse complement strand
GCATTAAAGTAGTTATTATCATAGGTAAACCTAACAGGTAATCTTCGTATAATAAATGCAGGTAATTCACTACAGGGACGCCCCCACTGCTTTTCGGTATATCCTCGAATAAGCTTCTCATAAATATCTTGTCCTACTAAATTAATTGCCTGTTCCTCCAGATTTTTGGGATTCTCTACATAACTCGCAGCCCTCTGTTCTTCAATCTTTTTTACCGCCTCATTAGGTGTCACAACTCCCCACATTTTATTAAAGGTATTCATGTTAAAGGGAAGATTTTATATTTCTCCACGATAATTTGCTACCGGGCTGTTGGTGTACCTGTTAAATTCCGCAAATTGATTAACATACTGCCATACTTCTTTATTATTTGTATGAAAAATATGTGCTCCGTATTTATGTACCTGTACCCCCTCTAATTCTTCCGTATAAATGTTTCCTGCAATGTGACTGCGCTTATCGATTACTAGGCATGTGTTTCCACATCTTTTAGCTTCATGGGCAAAAATGGCTCCATATAAGCCTGACCCTACAATTAAAAAATCGTATTTAATTTTCATATAATTCTTTCTCCCAGCTATTTATATATAAAATACTGAACAAACTAAAAAGGCTTTTAATTAAAGCCTACAACCTTTTGAGATATTTTATAAACTCCAACAGAAATACTTCGTCCTACACGCCCCGGCAGATGTACTAACCGCCCCATGATTCCTTTTTTAATATTATTATACAATTCCTCGTCTTTATTCTTAATATAGTTCCATAATTCGTTTTTCTTTTCTAGATTCTCTTCTGTGCCTGAACGTATTAATAAAATAGTAGATACTACGGTAACAATCTCCAAATAATTTAACATATATTGTCGAAGCTTCAGATTTTCTATTTTTTCTATATTAACTTGCTCAATCATAAGCTTATTAACTTTTATCTGTTGATCTATCCTTTTTATCATAACACTTTCATTAACAGATTGATCCTGTCTGCCAATATAATATCGATAAAAGTCCACATTCATATAGAACATTCTCTTTACATGTTGAAGCGGTACGTATACAAATAGGTTGTCCACATAAAATGTGTGTTTTGGCAGCACTAGTCCACATTCTCTCAAAAGTTTTGTTTTATATATAACTGAATGCATCAAAATGTACTGACCCGTCCGAAATTCTTCGATATCATCCCATGCAAATACTCTTCCTTCTGGCAGAACATTCTCGTATTTCATTACTTTCTTATACTTTGCGCCTTCTTTCTCATAAACAAAATTACTAATTAGCATGTCTAAACTTTTTTCTTCTTGAATAAATTCTTTTAAAATATTCATAATTTTAATATATGCTCTAGTATCAACCCAGTCATCACTGACAACTACTTTAAAATATAGGCCGGAAGCATTTCGTATACCTGCATTTACGGCTTCCCCATGTCCTCCGTTCACCTGATGTATTGCTTTAACGATAGTTGGATACTTCTCGGCATATTCATCCGCAATATAAGCTGTATTATCCGCCGAGCCATCATTGACTATCAGCAGTTCAACATCGTCTCCTCCGGGCAAAAGAGATTCTATGCAATATCTCATATATTCCTGTGAATTGTAGCAAGGAATTACTACTGATAATAATTTCATTATTACACTTCCTTTGTTAATTATTACACTTTTGTTATCAACTCTTTCATATTCCCAGTTAAATATACATTATTTAACTCAATTATACCATCCAAAAACATTATAATTGAAAACATAAGTATCATCAAGTATTAATAACACACGAAAAAATTTTAGAAATATAAACCGTTTTAAGCATCAATAAAAAGTCGGAGACAAGATTAGCCGCTGACTTTAAAGTCCTGATATACTTCTATTTTGTCTCCAAGCATTAAATATACTATTTAGTTGGGCTGGATACCCTGCTTCTTTCATCATTTCTCTCTCTGATTTCATCCTTTAATATTTGCTTTTTACCTTCTGCATGCATTTCTTTGTCCTTGTTTTGAAAATGTGAATTTCCTGCAACTGTTGATCTTTTTCCAGCCATTTTATTCACCTCTTTATAAATATATTTTATTATTTTTCTTTTATTTTTACCGACATAGTAGCTTTTTATTACTACGATATTATAATTCACTAATTAGTTTCTCTCTTAGTATGCAATCTCTAAACTAAACTTTAAGATTTTCTTAAGATATTTCTTAACTATTTCTTTAATTTTATACTGCATAATAAAAGAAAGTTGAATATATACCTAAGAAATTGCGGAGGTTAAAGTAAATGAGCAAATATTACATATATATAGTGTTAACAAGAACATCTACAACTTTATCGAAGTTAATTCATTTCTTTACAAAGGACGATTACACCCATGCAGCTATCTCTCTAGACAAAAACCTTAATTCTATGTTTAGCTTCGGAAGAAAAAATACGCACAACCCTTTTATAGGGAGATTTAAAAAAGAAAATATTAATGAAGGTATATACGGAATTTGCAAGACATTACCAGGCACAATATTGGAAGTAGAAGTAACAAAGCAGCAATACGAAAAGATTGAAGAAATGTTATGGCATTTTCAGTGCAACAGCCATATTTATAAGTATAATTACAAAGGCTTAATTTCAAATTTAATAAACCGGCCCGTATATTATGATAATCGTTTTTTGTGTTCGGAGTTTGTATATTATATTTTAAATAAAAGTGGGGTATTGGAACTTAACATGCCTAGAAATCTAGTACGACCGCAAAACCTTTTAGGTGCAGCAAGTACTAGTATTTATGAAGGCGATTTAAAAGAAATGGGTTCGAATGAATCTGCTTTAATACTAAATGATTTTAACTTAAGAAAGTTGGGAAGAATTTATGAACAAGCATAAGAAAAAAATAGAAATATGGGGGCTGTTGATCATAATTATTACAGCACTAGCAGCACTATATTTTTATATTAAATCTGAAAGTTACTTTAATTTTATGACATCAGCAGATGCTATGAAGGATTATATTAGAAGCTACGGGGATAAGTCATTCATTATATTTTTCATTATTCAGTTTTTATCAGTGATAGTTGCTCCTATACCGAGTAATATAACTTCTGCTGTAGGCGGTACTATATTTGGTATGTGGAACTCCTTCTATATTAGCACTGCTTCTATTATATCAGCATCTATAATATTATTTGTAATTGCAAAAAAGCTAGGAAGACCCATTGTAAACAAATTTGTAAACCCTAAAACTTCAAGCAAGTATGAAAAGTATATCTCCTCGAAAAATGGTGAGTTTCTAGTTATTTTAATGCTTCTTCTTCCGCTTTTCCCCGATGATGCTATTGTTTTCTTGGCAGGCCTCAGTAAAATAAAGATAAAAAAATTCTTCTTTATCTTGCTACTGACAAGACCTTGGGGTATTTTCGCCGCATCAGCTGTAGGGTCTTCAAGTATAATTATACCATGGTGGTTATGGATACTCATTGTAATCATTACTATATTTATAGTGAAAAACAGTTATAAACTGGAGAAAAAACTAATTCTTTTTGCTAATGAATAACAATAAATGGAATGCAAGATTTTTATTTAATGGCTCCGACATTTCACTTTACATAAGATTATATTAGCATTTTTAAATTATAAAAACCGTTAAAGTTGTATACTTATAATTAGGAGTATACGACTTAACGGTTTTTCATTCCAAACATTTTTACATAACTAAAAGTTAATTATTTTTTGTCTTTATCCTGAGGAGGTGCATATTTACGTACCACAAGTATCTCAACACTTCTGTTTTTCGCTCTTCCTTCGACAGTAGAATTATCATACTTAGGCTTAAACTCACCATTTGCCTGTATTGAAAATCTATCCGGAGAAATATTACCCGTAGCTATCATAAAATTCATGACATTGGCGGCACGCATATAGCTTAAATCCCAGTTGTCCCTAAATTTTTTGTTTTTAATAGGAACATTATCTGTATGGCCGCTGATTCTTATATCATTATCTAGCCCTTTAAGCATATCCGATATTTTAAACAATACAGCATCAAACTTGTCCAATATATCAGCATCTCCCGAGTTAAAAAGGACAGTATCTTGAATGGTAATATTTAAGCCCTCGCTGCCAAGATCAATCTTTACCTTATCGTCATATCCACTATTCTTGATTTCCTGCTGTAGTGAATTCCTTATCTCAGCCATCTTATCCTGCTCAACTATACTATCGGATTTTCCGCCGTTTCCGGTACTGCTGCCCGGTACAAGATTAGCACCGGTACCACCTTCTCCGCCTTCAGCCAATATACCTGTCCCCCCCGAAAATATCACATTAAATTGTTGACTTATTTTTTGAAATTTTTCATTATCAACTCTACTCATAGCAAACATAACAATGAAAAGCGCCAAAAGCAACGTCAGCATATCTGAATAAGGAAGCAGCCAGGTTTCATCTACATGTTCTTCATGGTGTTGTTTTTTACCTTTCATTGCCGGTCTCCTTTAATTTATTCTTCAGGACTGAGCTCTTCAAATCTCTTTCTATCCTTAGGCTTAAGCATACTTAAAAGTTTAGTTTGTATAGTTTTAGGGTTTTTACCTTCTTGTATAGCTAAAATACCTTCCAACATCAGCATTTTATTACTTACTTCTTCATGTGACTTTCTCTTCAACCTTGTGGCGAAAGGATGCCAAACTACATATCCAAAGAAAATACCATAAAGGGTCGCAACGAAAGCGGCAGATATTGATTCACCAAGCTTTTCAGTATCACTTAAATTACCAAGTGCACCTATCAATCCTATAACTGCACCCAAAACTCCAAGTGTAGGTGAAGTACCACCAGCTGTAGTAAAAATTGAAGCACCTACTCTATGTCTTTCCTCCATGCTCTCAATATCATCTTCAAGGACTTGTCTAATATATTCCGGTTCCACACCGTCAACTACCATTTCTAAGCCTTGTTTCATAAACGGACTACTCATCTCTTGAGTTTTACTTTCCAAGGATAATAACCCATTTTTTCTTGTCAATTGTGCCAATTCAATTATTTCCCTTATTATTTCTACTGGATCTTCTTTACTCTTATCACCAAAAATAACTCCAAATAGCTTTGGAATATTTAAAAATTCTTTTCTAGGAAAAGAGTTCATTAAAGCTGCCACCGTACCAACTAGAATTACCATTATTGCTTCGCCGCTTAATAGTATAGCAATACTGGCGCCCTTCATCAACAATCCGCTAAGAACTGCAGCTAATCCAACTACGATACCTATTACTAAAAAAATGTCCATCTTTCACCTCTACACAAATAATAATATTTCTCTTTTGCGAATTTTGTAGATACTTGTACAAATTTGCAACCTAATAATATATAGATATTAACATAAATTTTGGCAGAATAAAATAACTTTTGAAATAATTAATTCAAACTTTTAATGTTTCTATCTGCATTACCTTAAGTATACTTATACAAAATATTGTATCCTAATTACTTAACTATAAATTAAAAGTTAAACTATTATACTAATTACACCAATAATGATAATACCTATTAACCATATTATACCTAATGTTTTACAGCAATACAACTTATTAAATGATGTCAATTCTGGCATAAGAGGGCCATAGTTCCATCTTTTATCCACAACAGCAGTTGTCCAAGTTTCTCTGAAATATTTATTAATGAATATTCACAGCTCTTAATAACTTAACTAAGAGCAGCTAATTTTCTTATAGACTTTTGTATTTGCTTTACCAATCTGCTACTATTTTACTACATATTTAGTCCAATGTCATTATAACTTATGTTTCTGATAAACAAGCTTGCGTGACAGAAGAGTGTATTGATATAATAAATTGTTGAGTCGTATTAAAATTTACACACTGATGAATCGTAAAGGAGCGGATATCCAAGCATGGGAAGAAAAATGATTTTTTTTGATATAGACGGTACTATAATAACGGAAGATACTCACATAATTCCTCAATCAACTATAAACGCCATACGTAAGGCACGTGAAAATGGACATTTAACTTTTATAAATACAGGAAGAACTTTTTTTAATGTACCTGAAGAAATCCGAAGTATCGGCTTTGACGGTTATGTTTGCGGCTGTGGTACATACATTCACTGTAATAACGAAATTCTTCTTTCACAAACACTATCCCGTGAAGTTTGTATGGAACTTCCAAAAAAACTTCGTGAATATAAAATTGACGGAGTTTTTGAAGCAGTTGACGGTATTTTCTTTGATCAAACGAAACCTGCCAGCGGCGAACTTGGCAAGATAAAAAACATGTTTGGGTTACTTGGCTACGATGTAAGCAAATCTTGGGACGACCATGATTTAAGCTTTGATAAGTTCGTCATATGGATAAATAAAGAAAGTAACTTTGATGGCTTTTATGAATATATTACTAATACTTTTGATTATATTGATCGCGGAAATAACTTTGCAGAGATTGTACCAAAAGGTTATTCTAAGGCCAGCGGTATTAAATTTCTTCAACAGCACTTTGATATACCCCTTGAAAATTGCTACGCTATTGGCGACAGCTCAAATGACCTGCCAATGCTGAAATATGTGCCAAACAGTATAGCCATGGGAAACAGTACTCCATTTTTACTTGATATTGTATCCTTTGTAACAAAGGACATTAATGACAACGGAATTGAGTACGCCTTATCTCATTTCGATATTATATAATTTTACTTAAGTTTAGAAATCGATAAGTTCACTCATCCATAGCAAGTATTTCAAAAAAGGAATGCAGCAAATTATTGAGCTGCATTCCTTTTTTTGTATCTGCTATATAAGTTAAATAGCATTATTATCTTCTTCACCTGTCCTTATTCTTGTTACACTCTCCACATTGTACACGAAAATCTTGCCGTCTCCTATTTCACCTACTCTTGCATTATCTATTATAATTTTTTTAACAACATCTAAGTCATCATCTTTAACAACTAAGTCTATAGTTACTTTTGGTAAAAGATCTACCTGATATTTTTCACCTCTCCAGGCTTGTACAATGCCTTTCTGATTTCCATGCCCCATGATTTCACTTATCATTATTCCTCCAGAGCACCCTGCTTTATCTAAAGCTTCACGAACATCGCTCAATTTTTCCGGTCGAATAACTGCTTTAATATGCTTCATTATATCATCCCTCACTTTCCTTAAATTGCGGCTTCTTTTCCGGCACTTTTTTCAGCCGAAACAACATTAATATCCTCGGAAATATTTATATATGAAGTCTTTCTTATAACAAATTCCGGATAAGCTTGATTTCCATGCTCACCTATATCTAAGCCTTCAATTTCTTCCTTAAGTGTTACACGAAGTCCTATAGTCTTTTTAATAACCGTCCAAGCAATAGCAGTAGTTATAAGGACAAAAGCTCCTACACTTACAACTCCAAGTGCTTGAATTCCTAAAAGCTTAAAGCCGCCGCCATAGAAAAGTCCGTTCATAGTTTCTATTCCTGTCATACCATCCTTTGCAAACAAACCTATAGAAAGAGTACCAAAAACTCCGTTTGCAAGATGAACAGCCAATGCTCCAACTGGGTCGTCCAATCTTAATTTATCGAATTTTATTACTGCAAATACTACAATTGCTCCTGAAATTGCACCAATTAAATATGAAACCGGAATAGTAACAAAAGCACAAGCTGGAGTAATTGCAACTAAGCCTGCCAGTAAGCCATTTATGGACATACCTAGATCAGGTTTTCCGGTTACCTTCCAGGTTACTGCAGTAGCCACAAGCATTGCAGCTATTCCCGCACTGTTTGTAGACACAAGTATATGTGATATAGCTCCCGGATTTAATGCCATAGTTGATCCTGGATTAAATCCAAACCAACCAAGCCATAAAACAAATGCACCGATTGTAGCTAAGCCTATATTATGTCCGGGTATTGGGTGAATTTTACCGTCTTTAGTGTACTTACCAACTCTAGGTCCTAAAATCATTACACCGGTCAACGCAGCCCATCCGCCGATTGAATGAACAACAGTTCCACCTGCAAAGTCAAGGAAGCCTAATTTTGATAGCCATCCGCCTCCCCAAATCCAGTGTCCTACCAAAGGATAGATTAATAGAGTAAGAACGAAGGAGAAAACTATAAAGGAAATGTATTTTATTCTTTCTGCTACAGCTCCTGAAACTATAGTTGCTGCAGTACCGCAGAATACCAATTGGAAAAAGAACTTGGCCCAGAATGGAACACCAGCCCATGATATTGCAGAATAGACACCGTTGTAAGCCTCTCCAAATGCAGGAGAATTATCAGCACCGCTGGCAAAGAAAAGACCGTGTAATCCAACAAAACCATTTCCATCACCGAACATCAAACCCCATCCTAAAGCATAAAATCCAAGCGAAGATACCGCAAATACAATGAAGTTTTTTGATAAAATGTTAACTGTATTCTTGGAACGTGCAAATCCACTCTCTACCGCTGCGAAACCAAGATTCATAAAAAATACTAACATTGCGCAAAGCAGAACCCATAAGGTGTCTAGTAAAACTTGATTATCCATTTCAAACCCTTCTTTCATTAATAATTTAATCGAAATAATAATGCCATAGTTACAGCTGCTCATATTAAGTTATAGTTAGTGCTTACAGCATTCCTCCTTAATATGAATTTTTATAGTTAGATAAATGCATTTCTCTTATGTTTTTATTATATTGCAAAAAGCAAAACATACTATTTTTTACCTTGCAATAAAGTTATATTATTAATTGTTCATATTTTTCTAGTATTTATTGATGTTTTGATATTGAATACCTTTACTTCAATGCGTATATTATATAAATGCATAACAGATATAGTCAATCTAATACCAACTATATGAATAATGTAATTATAACCTTATGCATTTGTGCGAATATTGACTCAATCCCATTTATTATATTCAACTCGAATATAAGTTGAATTCATAAAAAAACCTTATCAGATTTAAAAATCTGATAAGGTTTTTCATTTTAACTCTAAAAGCCTCCTGCTCCACCGCCGCCTCCACTGGCACCACCGCCGGATCCTGCAGAGAAATCTCCGCTGCTGCTATAACCTGTATCTGAAAATGATGAGTCAAAAGCTGTATGAAATCCGTGTTTTGGCCCATCTATAATTAATGAATAGAATATTATATTATTAATTGTATAGTTACTGTCATAGGAATTTAAAATTGGTTTCATTTTTAAAGCTATATTATTCATTAACCCCATAGATAATGCATAGACCATATGCAGCTTAAAATCATCATCATTTTCAAACCATTCCTTAAACTTCAAATTTCCAGCAGTTTTTATATCCTTTCGCATACTTTCCCACACTTCCAGTTGAACATTACCTTTGACGGTTCTAGTATTAATTACAATTGCTGAGATTAAAGCTGCAGTCGTAACCGATAAACTTATTATACCGTATAAAGGTATAAACGCTATAATGGCGATATCTGCTAACACCATGATTAGTTCAATTAAAACAAGTGACAATTTAATGGAACTTTTTCTTTTATTAATTAACCCCATTTTATCACATTCAAGCTTTACCTCCCCTTGCCATAGTCCGAACTGCCTTCTGAAATCCACTGCATGAGTTTCTCCATATTGTTTAATTTGTTCTATAGTTACTCTTTTACCATCGCCAATTACTTTAAAAAGCCAATGCAATAAATATCTCTCATGCCCGTGAAGCTTATCATCTTTTTCTCTTATTACAGTTATTTCATAATTCTTAAAATCATATTTTTTATAATTTTTTCCATCAATCCAATAATCTATTGCTTCAATATGTATATATCCCTTTCTTGCAAGTTCTAGTATAGCTGCAGTTAACTGATTATTATTAATATACTTAGCCGCATTATATGCAAGAATCGTCGGATCATAGCTTCTTATATTCTTGTCATAAATTTGATTAAAATCGTCACTAGGCTTCCTTACCTTTGAATAAATCATTATTAATATAAAAACGTTAATTACACTTAATCCAACAGCACAGTATCTTAAAATATTAATTACCGCATCCATACGTCTGTTCTGCGCAGCAATTTCTTCGGTATAGCTTTTTTCTTCCTTCAAAATTGATTGCAGCATATTTTTATCATTGGTCTGTGATACATCCGATAGAAGGTTTTGAGGAAATAGGGTTCTCACTTCCACATATTTTCCTGATGTCAGATTATTTACCTCATATATTATAGTTCTGTCATCATTTATACTCCACTTGCCATTCTTAGGTCCATGTCCATAGGCTCTTATGTTTTCTTTTACGGAGCCCTCAGGTAGAACTATGCTTATTATCAAGTCCTCAATTGCTGTGTCATTGTTCTTACCGATAAACTTCCAGTACAATTCAGCTGTGTCATTATATTTCTTTGCTGCATCACTAATTCGATAATTTATTCTAAAGGTTTTATCTTCATCAACTGAAGGTGAATATATTTTTACCCTCAAATTACTATTTGATTTAGTTGTTGTATATACTCCTACTTCTCCATTATTGGCGGTGTCTGCCATTTTAAATTGAATAGCTTTGTCTTTCAGCTCTGATATTTCCAAATCTGAAACAGTACCTCCTTTATCGAAAGAAATGTCTTTATATACACCATTGTACTTCCCCGAAAAATTAAAAGTAATGTCTTCTGTAACGCTTATAGCTCCATCACTTTTTATTTCAGCTTTTATATAGTCTTTTACAACTTTAATTTCTTCAGCGCTAACCTTAGCTCCACCTGCAAATATAAATATTGCTAATGCTGCAGTACTTAGCCATACCCCTTTTAGCCTCAAATTCTTCTCCCCCTTTAAATCTATATATTAAAACATATTTCCTTTATCACATTTCCTCCTAAATCTTTGATTTTAAACACATCCTGTTCCAAAACACCATAGCTATTTGGTTAATTTTCCTTAGGCAAAGAAATTGAACCC
>JAEZDX010000174.1 GCA_023417975.1 Bacillota bacterium | reverse complement strand
ATGCTTTGCTTTTTGCTGAAAACAAAAAGGAAACGGATATGATTCCTTACACTGAAAGTGCAAAACAACAGCCTCAATATGCGTTAAGAACCGATGTGTACAAAAACATAAAGATTGGCGACACTATGACTGCTGCAGATGTAATGAAGGCCATGCTATTATTTTCTGCTAATGACTCCGCGTATATGGCTGCGGATAGTGTGGGTGGAACTACTGCTAATTTTATAAAAATGATGAATGACACTGCTACAAAGTTTGGAATGAAAAACACTCACTTTGTAACTGCTAACGGACTTCATGATAATGATCATTATACTACTCCCTATGACCTTACTATACTTGGAAGAAAGGCCTTCGCCAATGACTGGGTAAAAAAAGTTTCATCTACTAAAGATGATATGATTACACTTGCCGCTACGGGTCAGCCTGCTTATGTTACCAATAGAAATAAGAACATAGGACAAGATGGTTGTGTCGCCGGCAAGACCGGTTATACTTCTCAAGCCGGAAGATGTCTTGTAGCCTTATATGATAGGGATGGAAGACAAATACTGGGAGTAATTACAAATGACGTTCAAGGTGCTACCGATACTGCGGTATTCAATAATATGAAAACTATTATTGACTGGAGCTATAAGGCAGAAAAGACCGTTGTAAAATCAAAGGGAACTGTAGTTGATCATACGTCCATAGAGTACAAGCCATTAAAGTTTTTTGGTCCTACAAAGAAAATGGATGTGGACTTAAGCATAAATAATGATGTTTCTTATTATGAAAATGAAGTTAATAAAAAAGAATTGTCCTTTGCTACTAAGCTTAATAAAATTGATCCTTGGAATATTTCAAAGGACAACGCAATAGGTTCATTAGAGGTTAAACAAAGAGAAGCTGTAAGCCAGTATAACCTATATCCTAATATCAGCACTTCCGATATCATTGCTCAGAATAAAGGCTTGTATATAGCTGCAAGTGTTGGCTGCTTAGCTGCACTAGTTGTTATCATAGCCGCTTTATTACTGTTGAAAAAAGGTTTGACAAGAAAGAAACGCCCATATTAAGAAAAAATAAGCAGTTTGTTTTTTACAAACTGCTTATTTTTATTACCGTGTATAAAACCTAAAAAGTGTTCTATATAATTAAAGACCATATTTTTGCAAAATTTCATCAATGAATTTTCCATTCTCGTAGAAAAGCTCTCCATCTGCAAAGATCTTGCCGCCATTTCTCATGTCACATATCATATCCCAGTGGAGTGCAGATTTATTTTTACCTCCTGCTTCGGGCATAGAATCTCCGATAGCCATGTGAATTGTACCGCCGATTTTTTCATCAAATAATATATTCTTAGTGCAGTTTTTTATACCGTAATTTGTTCCTATGGCAACTTCACCAAAAAAGCATGAGCCCTCATCAGTAGCGAGTAAAGACTTCAGCAGTTCTTCTCCAACCTGCGCTTCAGCTTTAACTACCTTTCCGCCGGTAACTTCCAATCTTATTCCTTCAACCTCCTGACTCATGTATATGGAAGGAAATGAGAAGGTTATGTATCCATCTATGGAATCTTCCACAGGAGATGTAAAAATCTCTCCGTCCGGGAAGTTCACTCTTCCGTCACAATTTATCCATCTTCTTCCTTCAACTTTTACTTTTATATCCGTGCCTTCGGCTACAAAATGTAATTCCTTTTTTGTATTTAAATAATTTACCCATCTTTCTTGCTCTGCACTGATTCTTTTCCACTCTGCCACAGGGTCATCGCTGTCCAGCAGACCGGCTCCATATACAAAATCTTCATAATCACCTAGGCTCATTGATGCTTCCTGAGCTTCCGACTGTGTTGGAAACTGAGTTCCGCACCATCTTAACGAACCGTCTCCCATTCTTGTACTGTAAACCTTTCTCCAATCTGCTGATCCAAGAGCGGAGGCTTTCATCTTATTACCGGATATTGCTGACATTGATCTTGTATTTCTTCCTCCCCAAGCTGTTAGCCATACATCTGCTTTCTCCAGCACTTTTGTGAGAAGGTGGTTTTGTTCTTTTAGCTGTTCTTCGGTACTATGTTTCATAATAGTTTCAGCTACATCTTCGGAAATTAGCTGATATTCTACATGTGCTCCTGCCTTTACAGCTTCCTTTACCACTTCCTTAAGCCATGGCAGTGCAGCCTCATCGCTTCTAACAAATACATATTCTCCCGGCTTTACCTTAGTGGAATAATTAACAAGAAGCTTAGCAAGTTTGTTTAATCTTGGATCTGTCATTAAAATTTCCCCTTTCATGTCAAAAATATATATAAATTCTTTAATTTATTATATAATAAGGTTATTCAAAACAAAATTCATATTATGGAATTATTTCAATAAATTTGTTGTGAAGTTAAAATTCTTTACATAAGAAGGTGCAATTTTGAAAAGATTGTTTATCACAGTTAAAGGTATTGTTCAAGGCGTTGGTTTCAGACCTTTTGTTTATAATGCTGCACACAAATATGAATTATGCGGATGGGTAAACAATAATTCCGAAGGTGTTTATATCGATATTGAAGGTTCAGCGGATAAACTTAATCTGTTTATTAATGATCTTAAATTTAACCCTCCTCCCTTGTCAAAAATTGAACAAGTGCTTTGTGAAACGAGACCTCTGCAATATTTCAAGGACTTTTCAATCAAGCAAAGTGAAAGTCTGGAAAACAGTATAACGCTTATATCTCCGGATATTTCAGTGTGCCAAGACTGTCTCTCGGATATAGACAACAGAGAAGGCAGAAGATATATGTATCCTTTTACTAATTGTACTAACTGTGGCCCAAGATTTTCCATAATAAAAGCTATCCCTTATGACAGAGATAAAACAACCATGATCAATTTCAATATGTGTGAAGCTTGCAGAAAGGAATATACGGACCCTGCAGATAGACGCTTTCATGCTCAACCTAACGCTTGTAATGATTGTGGTCCACACATATATATAATGGACAATTCCAATAACTCTATTGTCGTTGAAGACATGACTGCGTGGAATATTAGTCATGACTACGACAAACTTCATTGGGCATATGAAAAGCTTAAAGCCGGAGCTATTTTTGCAATAAAGGGCCTCACTGGTTTTAATCTTTGCTGTGATGCTTTAAATGATAACTCCGTAAAACTGCTTAGGCAGCGAAAAAGACGTCCCCATAAGCCTTTTGCAGTTATGATGAAGGATATGGATGAAGTAAGAAAATACTGCTATGTAAGCGATTATGAAGAGTTGCTGCTGACAGGTATGAGAAAGCCAATTGTTCTTCTCAGGCTTAAAAATATTGGAGACTTATCTTATTCCCTGGCTCCCGGACAAAATACTTTGGGAGTAATGCTTCCAAATACTCCGCTTCACCACATTTTATTCGGCTGCGGATTAAATACGCTTGTAATGACCAGTGCAAACATCCACGGTCTTCCCCTTGAGCATAAAAACCACACTGCCTACGAACATCTTAAGCATGTAGCTGACTATTTCTTAATGCATGACAGAGACATACATATACCCGTGGACGATTCAGTTACAAAGGTAGCTGCCGGTAAAGAGAGATTGATACGACGTGCCAGAGGTTATGCCCCGGAGCCATTTGTTTATGAACAGACCTTTCCCATATTAGCTTGCGGTTCCAATATGAAGAACACCTTCTGTATATCCAAAGAAAAGTTCTTGTTTCTGAGCCAACATAACGGAGACCTTGAAAATATAGAAACCTATAAGCATTATGTAAGTAATATTGATCATTTTAAAAACATTTTCCTTTTTTCTCCCAAGTACATTGCTGCAGATTTGCATCCTGAATACTATTCTACAAAGTATGCCAAGGAGTGTTCTTTACCGGTTATTCAAATACAGCATCATCATGCCCATATTGTGAGTTGTATGGCTGAAAATAGGATAAAGGGTACCGTACTTGGTATAGCCTTTGACGGTACAGGCTATGGCACGGACGGGAACATATGGGGAGGAGAATTTCTCCTATGCTCCTTGAAGGACTTTAAAAGGGTGGGACAACTAAAATATATATCCATGCCAGGCGGAGAAAAAGCTATACTTGAGCCTTGGAGAATGGCTGTTTCATATTTATACAACTATATAACCACAGATTATGAAGAAATTGCACACATTCTTGATTTGCAGGTTCAACAAATAAAACCTTTGATAAAAACCATGGAAAAGAAAATAAATTGCGTAACTACCTCCAGTATGGGAAGGCTTTTTGATGCAGTTTCATCCATATTAAACGTACGGTCAATCATAAGCTATGAAGGACAGGCTTCTATGGAACTGGAAGCACTCATTGGTGACACATCCTCCACAGATTGTTACGACTATGTTATAGAAAATGAAGCTTCTTTTATTCTTAACCCAAAAGGAATAATTGAAGGAATATTGGAGGATAAGAATCTTGGCGTGAGCAGCAAAATTATCTCAGCAAAATTACATAACTCAATAATAAATGCTGATTCAGAAATATGCGCTAAAATAAGAGAAAAAGAAAATATAAATGAAGTTGCTTTAAGCGGAGGAGTGTTTCAAAACACCTATGTTCTTGAAAATATTATAAAAAAACTACAAGCTTTAGGCTTTATAGTATATACTCACAGCGTTATTCCGTGCAATGACGGAGGCGTATCCTTAGGACAGCTAATAGCAGCCAATGAAATATTAAAAGAAAATAATAGAAACTCTTAAAAAAGACACGGCAGCCTTGAAACTGCCGTGTCTTCTAAACTGCATCCTTTTCGTCTGCACTATCGATTATATTAGCCAATTCTTCCAGCCTATCTACAACATAGTCCGGTTCATAATTCATTAATTCATCCATAGAAAAGGATGAATATGTGACAACACAAGTTTTACTTTCGGCATTTTTGCCGCATTGTAAGTCATATATGCTGTCACCTACCATCAAAGCCTCCTCAGGCATGATTCCAAGTCTTTCACAGGCAAGCAGCATGGGTGCACCATCAGGTTTATGTCTATCGGTATCTTCCGGAGTAATTATTATATCCATAAGTTCATATACTCCGATAAGCTTAAGGCTTCTTTCTGCCATAATCCTTCTCTTAGATGTAACCACACCAACCTTTATGCCCTTCTCCTTCAACATGACTATGGCCTTTTCGGTGCCTTCATAGCGCTGTGCCAAAATATCATGCTGCTTTTCATTAAAGTCTTTAAAGTATTTCATAAGAACTTCCGCATTATCAGGATCAAGGGACTCCATACTTTTCGTTAATGGTTCCCCGAAAAATCTTATTATTTTTTGCTCTTCCATTTCTGCATTAAAGTGCTTTCTAAAGGCATGCTTGAAAGATTGTATAATTAATTCATTAGTATTAATAAGTGTTCCGTCTAAGTCAAATAATATAGCTTTAATCAAATTATCCCATCCTCTCCAAAGTATCTATTAATTCATCTATAAATCTGGAAGGCTTTACAGCTTCCTCATTTTTGCTGTCCAGTGTAATAACATGCAGGTTCTTCTTTGCTCTCGTAAGAGCAACATACATCAATCTTCTCTCCTCTTCCAATTCATCTACGCTTCCGTTTTCATATTTCTCAATACTGGAGCGTGTAGGCATAATATTGTCAATCAAATCTATTAGAAATACATTAAAAAACTCAAGCCCTTTAGAAGAATGAATAGTAGAAAGTGTTATATTTACTTTTCCCTTTTTATATATGGAAGCTTCCAGAACCTCTTGAAGCTCATCCAGCCTAATAAGAAATTTTACAAGACTGCTGCATCGTGCCGCCACCGATTTCAGATTTGACAAAACTGCCTTCAGACTTTCATAGCTGTAGCCCATATTTGCACAATTATCTTTCAAGTATCTGCTGTATCCAAGCTCTTTTTCTATATATTCAATAAAATCATAGGGCATTTTTACTCTTATAAATTCAAAAACCTTTTTTAACCTGTTCAATGCGCCCTTTTGACTGCTTGATAATACTTCAACAGCTTCACCAATTGAAAATATATCTTTATTATTATCTGCATTACCTGCTATACGTTCTGCAGTATCCTTTGAAATATAGCTGTTTATCCTGTAATAAATTCTTCTGAACGCTTCTTTATCTCCATAGTTCAAGGAAAAATGTATAAAGCTTCTTATATCTTCTACAATGAAATGCTTAAAAAAGAATCTATTGTAGTCCCTTATATAAAACTCAACCCTTCGCCTGCTAAGTTCATCGGCTAATCTAATAGCCGCCATATTATTTCTGAATAAAATTACACTTTCTTTATACTCAGAGGCTTGTATTTGTGCCATTATATAATCCGCTTCCTCTATTTCATCTCTTAGCTTAACAGTTTTTACAGGTGCTCCTGAAGCATTTTTTGTGTGTAGTTGTTTATTAAATCTTTCGGTGTTGCCTTTAATAAACCTATTTGCAAGCTCAACTATTTCAGGAGTAGATCTAAAATTCTGTTCAATAAAATATTTAACCGTACCGGAAAACATTTTATCAAACTCCATTAAAAACTTTGGATATGCTCCTCTGAAGCTGTAAATACTTTGGTCATCATCTGCTACTACAAACACATTATCCTTTGGCTTTGCCATAAGCTCAATGAGCTTATATTGAATTCTGGAGGTATCTTGTCCTTCATCAATCTGAATATATTGGTACAAGCTTTTATACCTTTGTAAAATATCCTCTTCCGTTTTCAATATATTAAAAGCTACGGTAAGCATATCGTCATAATCTATATAATTATTGTTTTCCTTAATTTCTTCATAACTTTGAAATATTTCGGCAAAGTGCTTTATTTCGAGATTTGCTGCATAATCTGCTATTTCTGCTTCACTATACATCATATTTTTTACATAGCTGATGGAATTAATCATATCCTCCAAAGCATCGTCGGCTACATTCTCTCCATTATACTTCTTAAAAAGCTCTCTTAAAATTATTCTTTTTTCACTTTTGCTGTCTCCTTGCTCAATGAACTTATAATTGATACTTTTCATTATTGAATATTTTCTTATAAGCTCAAAGCAAAAGGAATGAATTGTAGAAAAGTTAGCACCTATGGATGTTATTTCGCTAAAGAAATCATAGTATCTGTTTTTCATATCCAAAGCCGAAGCCTTGCTGAAGGTTATGGATAATATGGAGGCCGGATTTACTCCATGATTTATAATCAGGTTAGCTGTCCTGGCTAAAAGCACTGTAGTCTTCCCTGCTCCAGGTACTGCCAATACCAACGCTGGCCCATCCTTATGCAGCACTGCAGCACGCTGCTTATCGGTAAGTTTTATTCCGCATTTACTATTGAGTAAATTAATGAAATCCTGTTCTTCCTTCTTTATATCTATGACAGAGGAATTATCAACAAAATCAATTACACTCAATTTGTCATTTTTTTGTTCCGGTTGTGCTTTTTCAAGGCTGTCCAATACTTCTTTGGCTGCCCTTCTGTTATATTCCATAGCATCATTTTGTGAAATATCATAAATTAGCCTATGATATTCTTCCAAAATATTAAGTTTTGTCAATGCTTTCAAGGTATACTGCCTAACCTGCCCATGGCTGTCTCCTAAATTTTCAATGAGAAAAGGCAGCGCCTTTTGACATGCAGCTTTATGTTTGTCCGCAAGCTTTCCTATAGCAGAGGCTGCAAGCCTTTTATTATTTGCAGTACCCTTCGACAGGTACATTATAAGATATTTTACAGCCTCATCTGTGCCACTTTCACCTAATTCATAGGGAGTCATGTCCATAAGCTTCTTCATAGAAACTCCTCTTTCAATTAACTTAATTCATATTTAATTCTTTACAAAGTCCATTTTCCTATACATTATAAATATAAAAAGTTTTAAGGTCAAATTAACTTTTAAAAAATGCTTTATACTTGCCATATGATGGCTTGATTACCACTAACATATCAGTTTATATGATAAATCTCTGCACATAATATTATTACAAAATATTAAACAGCAAGGAGGAATTACAAATGGCAAGCAGAACAAATAGAGTATTAGTACCACAGGCAAAGGCAGGATTAAATAGATTTAAGGAAGAAGTAGCTAGTGAAATAGGATTAACTAACTACGCTCAAGTTGACAAAGGAAGTCTTTCTTCAAGAGAGAACGGTTACGTTGGTGGATTCATGGTTAAGAAAATGGTTGAATCCTATGAAAAAAATCTTTAATTAATTTTTTCCTCACAGATTATTATTTTAATAATTGTCAATAATCTAAATGAGGGTTTTGTTTCACCATATATTACACACTTTTTTAAAAACCAGCATCCATTGGGTATGGATGCTGGTTTTCTCATTAAACCTGCTTATGGAATATTTAAACTTAATCGTCCTATTATATTTACATTTGGTACAAGTGATGAAATATAATCAAAGCTTGAAACATCTATTGCTGCAATTATGCAGGTGGCAGGTCCGCCGGATTTCTTCAAATCAACCTTAACACTACCTTCCATTTGGAAAGCTCCTTTGTTATTTAAAGCCAGCTGCTCTGCCTCATAGGCTATGCCTTTTGAACCTACAGGTACAATTTCATAAACGCACTGCTGCTCAAGAAGCTTATACACAGATACATAATCTGCTATTTCATTGTCACCATCCAAGTTTATTTCGGCTCCAACCTTTGGTATGCCAATGCTGACAATTAAGGCTTGTTCCTTTATATTGTTCACCTTAAGCTTATTATTTGCTGCAATACCTATAACCGTAACTCCAAGTCCGGTAGCAAAGGTATGAAAGTTTTCTTCCGTACTTCCGGTGAGAACAATATCCCTTAAACCCGCAGCCTTTAATTCCTCACGAATTCCACTAATAATTTCCCTTCCCGTAGGCTCCATCTCATTACATACCGCATCTGTAACCGTAATAATTTCAGCACCTGAACACAGCACCTCTAAAAGAGCTACTCTGGCTGTAAATCTTCCAACCTGTATTGCAGGAACCTTGAGTACATCCTTAGGCTTCATGCCCACGCCTCCGCAGCTGTCACAGGCTACTACCATAGTTTGCTTGTTATCCAGTGTAATAAGCGTTAAATCTCTGATTTTACTGATTTCCATAACTTTATACTCTCCGGTAGAAATTTATAAACAAATTGAGCTATAACCAAATTTAAAAATGTTGCCAAACAAATCAGCGGCAGCATTGCAATTACTCCTGTACCAACTAAGGGCATAACCATCAGTAATGATAGTGGTCCATTTATTATTATGGCTGCTAATCCTGCAATTATGTTGGCTTGTGTTAAGCTCCTCTTTGAGATTTTATCATATAATGCTCCATATGCATACATAGTAAATGCCATACCTATCATTATGATCATATGTACGGGAATACTCATCAAAAATCCGCTAGTAGCTGCTGTAAGAAAATGTCCTAACGCTCCAATCAAAGCACCGTATGCAGGGCCTAAAATTAAAGTACCTAGAAAGCCTGCCATGGAATCAAAGGCTACACTTCCTGCTAATTTAATATTAGCTCCAATAAAGCTTATTGCTATAAATAATCCTGTTAAAGACAAATTCCTTATTTTCATAATATCATCTCCAATAATAAATGCTCATTTATAACATCCTCTGTGCATTTTCAATTTTCTCAGAATCAGACAATAGACTTCTTATCATCTTCATATTCCCAAAGAAATGGACATGGCTATAGGTTCCTAAAGTGTTCCTTTTCGTATAACCGCATTTCCATTCCTTCCTTGAACCGTCATAAAGTGTTTTTCTCATTGTATATACGCATTGTTCCTTTGAGACTACCGTTGACTTATGAAACTCGTGACAATTAATTATGAATCCTTCCGGAAACAAACTGTTTTTATGATTTACTTCAAGCTCTGCATATCCGAAGTTTTGAAGACTCTTTGTCATAAATGCTCTTCCATTAAAGAAACCAACAGCTTTATCTCCCTCTATTTCTTCCATGAGATACATAAGTCCTCCACATTCTGCGTAGCACCTGACTCCATTATTTAAGGCCGTATTAATACTCTTTAGCATACTTTTATTTGAACTTAACTCTTTTATAAATACTTCGGGATATCCTCCTCCAAGATATATAAAATCAATATCTTTAGGAAGCACCTTATCCCTCAATGGGCTAAAATAAACTACCTCACCGGCCTCTTCAAATAGCTCTATATTCTCTTTATAGTAAAAGCTAAAAGCCTTATCCAGTGCCACTGCAGACTTAAATCCTCTATTTTCAAGATGAAATTTATCCTCATAGCTTTTTGCTTCACAAAAGTATTTCAAAAGCGTATCGATATCCACATGGCTTTCCAGCAGTGCTGCACATAGCTCAATCTTTTTATCCAAATCCTCTACTTCACTGCTCTGAATCAAGCCTAAATGACGGCTGCCCAAAACCATTTCATTGTTGTAAGGCAAATATCCGAATACTTTAGTGGAGCATTGCTTTTCAATTGCCAGTTTCAGAAGTTTATAATACTCTTCACTTATATTATTCAGAATTACTCCAACTATGTTTATTCTTTCAAAGTTTATCATACCGTTGATTTCTGCACATAGTGTAGCTACTTGAGCCTTTGGAGATAATACTAAAACTACGGGCAGCTTTAGTACCTTGGCAATATGCGCCGTTGAATATTCAGGTGTTATTCCTTTTCCATCGTAAAGGCCCATGACTCCTTCAACAATTCCTATATCTCCTTGCCCTCTGGAGAAACCGGCCTTTACACCTTCTTCTCCCATAAGATATAAGTCCAAATTTCTTGCTGCCACTCCCGTTACATGTGTATGAAAGGCTGCGTCAATATAGTCCGGTCCTACCTTATAACTCTGTGTGCTTAAGCCTCTGTTTGCCAGAGCCTTCAAAAGTCCGAGGGTTACCGTAGTCTTTCCTCCGCCGCTTGAATTAGAGGATACAACCATACATTTCATATACCTCCACGCTCCCATCCTATTTACTTAATACTCAATGCCTTTTCTTGCAGGAACACCCTGGCTGTAATAATGTTTCACTTCCTTCATTTCTGTTACCAAATCCGCTCTATCCATTATTTCTTTAGGTACATCTCTCCCGGTAAGTATAAGTTCCGTATCCTTGGGCCTATTATCTATAAGTTCCAGAAGCTGTTCCTCGGATACCAGTCCATTCTTAATAGCTCCCATTATTTCGTCCATAATTAGAATATTGCATTGTTTTTCTTTTAAAGCTCCAAGGCAAAACTTATAAGCACTCTGTACTTCCTTCTTTGCTTCCTGCTTTTCTTCATGTGTCAAAGTCCAAAAGAAGCCCCTTTCCTTTCCGAATCTGAATATTTGAAAATTTGGCTGCAATTTTTTTGCGCTTTCAACTTCTCCTGTCTGTGATGACTTTAAAAATTGAACCATATATACTTTATAGCCGCTGCCTGCAGCCCTTACTGCCAATCCAACCGCTGCTGTAGTTTTTCCTTTTCCATTTCCGGTATAAATTTGGACACATCCTTTATTCAGTTCCATCATAGAAACCTCCTTACTTTTATATTTTCTCAATTTGACCTATTAGCTTCTACACTATGGGGATTATGTTGGGACATTTACTTATTGGATTTTCATATATTGCTACCGAAAGGTTGTATACTTCCTTGATATTTTGTTGATTTAACACTTCCCAAGGCTTACCTGACGCTTTAACTTTTCCCCTGTCTATTAATATTATCTCATCACTGAAGATTGAAGCCAAATTCAAATCGTGCAATACAGCTATTATTACTTTATTGCTTTTTAAACTCTTAAAAATATTCAAAAACTCTATCTGATATTGAATATCCAAATGAGAGGTAGGTTCATCCAGTAAAATTATATCTGTTTCTTGACTTAAAGCTCTTGCAGCTGTTACTCGCTGAACTTCCCCGCCGCTTAGTTCCGTAATAAGCTTATCTTTTAATGCCCAAGTATTTGTAAGTTTCATATACTTTTCTGCTATTTCTTCATCCTGACGGCTGTAATCTTGAAATCTTCTTTTGTAGGGACTTCTTCCCATCATTACTATATCATAAACCGTAAATTCGTAATCTATTGTTGTATTTTGAGGAATAACAGCCATTACCTTTGCTAAGCTTTTGTTATTCAAACTTCGTATATCCCTGCCATCTATAAATACACTATTATAATGAGGTGCAAGCAGCTTTGAAATATTTTTAATGAAAGTGGATTTTCCTGAGCCATTAGGACCGATAATGGAATAGAAACAGCCTTTTTTGAAGCTAAGTTCCACATCTTTTAAAATTTCTATTTATCCGTATGAAAAACTAAGTTTTCGTATATCTATATATTTTTCCACGGCTCTACCCACTCCTTTTTTTCATCTTTACAAGCAAGTATATAAAATAAGGAGCACCTATCAGGGAGGTTACGGCTCCAACCGGAAGCTCTGCCGGTGCAGCAGCAGTTCTTGCCGCTGTATCTGCCAGCAGCAAAAATATGGCTCCTCCTAATGCAGAAAAGGGAATTAATATTTTATTGCTTGGTCCAAAGATAATTCTAATGATATGAGGTACTAAGAAACCTACAAAGCCAATGATACCGGAAAATGCTACACTGACAGCCATTATTGTTGAACACACAACTATTGTCAGCTTCTTTAGCCTTTCCGTTTCAATTCCAAGGCTTTTTGCATTATCATCACCCGTAAGCATTATATTGAAATCCCTATGAAAAAAATAAATAATTACTGTTCCAAGCAGTACTATAGGCGCGGTAATAAAAATATTTTTCCAACTGGAAGCATTGAAGCTGCCCATCATCCAAAATACTATCTTATTCACCTGTTCCTGATTAAAAACCATTATTATTGAAATCATAGACGACATAAAAAAACTTACCGCACTGCCTGCCAGCAGCAAATTTGTAGTTGTTACTTTTCCTTTTACTTGTGCTATGCTATACACCAAAAGGGTCGTAAACACTGCACCTATAAATGCAAATACCGTTATAACACTCAAAGAGGCTGCAGTTCCCGGAAGTTTTATAACAATAGCAGCTGCTGCACCTAGTGCCGCTCCCGAGGATATTCCAAGCACATATGGATCTGCCATTGGATTTTTAAACAAGGATTGAAAAGAAGCGCCCACTACCGATAGCCCCATTCCAACTACACTGGCCATCAATATTCTTGGCATTCTCACCATTAATACTATAAGGGAATGTGCCTCAGTCACATTCCCATCTATATATTTACCTATGAAAGGTATCGCTTTTAAAATTATTACTAGTACATTGCCGGGTGTAATATCAGCTGCTCCCAAGGAGGTTGCCGAAATAGCCAGTATCGCATAAGCTGCCAATAATAATATAAATAAGCTTTTTCTTTTCCTACCTATGAATTTGTTCATTTTTCCTACCTTATTTAAACAAATCAGGATGAAGTATTTTAGCTAGAGCTTCCACTCCATCAGCCAGTCTTGGTCCTTGTCTGTTCAGCAGATTTTCATCAATTTCAATGACCTTATTATTTTTTACCGCAGATAACTCCTTGTATCCGTCAGTACTAGCAAACTGAGCCTTCACTCCGTTATTCTTTGATACAATAATGTATTCAGGTTCTTTTTCAATAATTTTTTCAAGACTATATTTCCAACCCGAAGCGTCCTGAGCTATGTTATCTCCTCCCGCAGCTTTAAGCATCTGTGCTATAAAGGTTTCCCCCGTTGCAGTGTAATCTCCGCTTTTTCCAAAGCCTACAACATAATAAGCTTTAGGCGTTTCTTTACCCTTTACCTTTTCCTTAATATCTTCAATCTTTTTCTTCATGGAAGTAACTAAGGTATTAGCCTTATCCTGGGCATTGATTATTTGTCCCAATGTAATCATGGAATCAAAAGCTCCGTTAAGGTCATTAGCATTATAAATTACAACTATCTTTATACCTAAATCTGTAAGCTTCTTTGCTACATCATCTTTAAAGTGAGTTGATGCTACTACTACATCAGGCTTTAATTCTATTATTTTCTCTATGTTTGGATCGGTTAAGGAACCTATGCTTTGAACTTTTTTTGCAGCTTCAGGATAATCACAATAATCCGTTCTTCCTACAAGCTCATCTCCCTTTCCCATTGCATAAACAAGCTCAGTAACGCTTGGTGCTACAGAAATTATTCTCTTTGGTTCCTTTTCAATAACAACTTCCTTCCCTTTAGAATCCTTTGCTGTAAATGGATACTTAGTTACAGATTCTTCTTTTTTCACATCCTTGGAGTTGTTCTCTGTGTTGTTATTACCTGCACATGCAGTAAAGGTAAATATCATTAATGCCATAACTATTATTGAAATAAACTTTTTCATATTAAAATACCTTCCTTACTATTAAATATTTTATTTTTATTTAAGCTGTTTTAATTGTGTTTCAAATACCTTAAAACTCTTTAACAGCTTATTATTGTCTTCTCTGTTTTTAACTGCCAGCCTTATAAAACTATCGTCAAGACCTCTAAAATTTCTGCAACGTCTTATAAGTATTCCTTCTGAAATACAATGGTTAAAAAGTTCTTCTCCAGTAACTGTTCTAAGCTTTAAAAGCAAGAAATTTGTATGACTTTCATAAGTTTTTTCTATAAACTCAAGCTGCTGAAGTCCATCAACGAAATATTCCCTCTCATCCTTCAGGGCAGTCTTGGAACCTTTTATATAAGCTTCATCCTTTAAAACAGTTTTAACTGCAATTTCTGCAAAGGTGTTTATGTTCCATGGTATTTGCTTTTTAAAAAGACTTTGCAGAAAATTCGTATCGGTAC
>JAEZDX010000170.1 GCA_023417975.1 Bacillota bacterium | reverse complement strand
GAATTATACCGAAGGAGATCTCAAAGTTGTGCCCATAACCCCTATGGATAGGAAAACCTATAATGAGGCAGCTGGTAGCGATCAGATATTTGCCAGTGAAAAGAATTTGGACAATTACAAAAAGGTACGAGAAGAGGTTTTGAACAAAATAGAGTAAATACGTTAACAATCCGGTTAGGTTAAAGCTTAGCCGGATTGTTTTACTCTATAGGAAATTATACACTTATAAAAGTTGTTGATAACTAAACATTAACTGAAATTCATATCGCTATAGAGTATAAAAGAAGGGTGCAGGGAAGATACTTCCCGCCGCTTTCAGGAGGACGTAAAGATTAATAATCTTTATGCACCCCAAAGAATTACATAAGGGGCTCAGACGCGAATGCGTCGTCGAAGGCATTAATGTTAATAACATTAATGCGCTTAAGAGGAATACAAAAGGGAAATTGGGTTCCCTAGCGAAAGCGCCGACAGGCGATTTTTTGTACAAAAATCAATATAGAATTAAGTTTTGAACTTACCTGTTATATACAGAATTGCCTATATTACTTATAATTTAGTAAAGAAGTATAACAGACTAGAGAGGTAATATATATGGAAATAAATAGTTTGATTGACAATGATTTTAGAGGTTGTGTTTTGATATGTAAGGATAATAAAACAATTTTTGAAAATGCATATGGTTATGCTGATTTGCCAAATAAAGTGCCTAATCAAAAAGATACGAAATTTGCAACTGCTTCTGCCGGTAAAGTCTTTGTGGCGGTTGGAGTGTTGCAGCTCATAGAAAAAGGAGTTCTACATTTCAAAGATAAAATTGGTGAAATACTGGACATTGATTTGAGACTAATAGATGGCGAAATAACTGTTGAACAACTATTAACTCATACTTCAGGTATTCCGGACTATTTTGATGAAGCTGTCATGAATGAATATGAAGAATTGTGGGAGGATTTTCCTAACTATAAAATACGCTCTAATAAAGACCTTTTACCGTTATTTATTAATAAACCGATGATGTATCCTCCTGGGAGTAAGTTTCAATACAATAATACGGGTTTTGTTGTGTTAGCTATGATAATTGAAAAACTAACAGGTTTAGAGTTTGACCAATATTTAAAAGAAAATATTTTTGATCCGTGTAAAATGGAACGCACAGGCTATTATGAGTTGGACAGACTTCCTGCCAAGTGCGCCATTAATTACATATATGACGAGAAACGTAACGATTACCGTACCAATATTTTTAGTGTTGATGCAAAGGGAACGGGTGCCGGCGGCGCTTTTACTACCATAGGCGATGTAAAAACCTTCTGGGAGCACTTGTTGGCTTTCAAGTTACTTTCACCGAAGATGACTGCAAATATGCTTTCCAATCACAGCGGCAGTGCACAATGCTACGGTTATGGAATTTGGTTAAAAAAGACAGAAAATGCTTTTAATCCGTATTTTCAGGGATATGACCCTGGTGTAAGTTTTATATCGCGTTATGATAATGATAAAAAGCTGCTTGTTGTACTTGTTAGCAATTATGGTGATAATGTTCAGAAACCGCTTAAGAACATAATGGACAACTATGCAAAGCTGTAGTTTTCCAAAGAGCCCTAATAATGCAATTATGGAATACAAATCGGAGGGATATAAGGTATGAAATTTGATAGAAACATATTACTTTTCCCCGTTATAATAATTCTTTTTATAGGCTTATTTCTTTCATCAAAAATTATTGAGCTAATTCCGGCGAATAGGCCTGTGTTCGTGGATCTTACAGTTTATATAATTATGCTTGCCATATTTATATTTTTAACATATAAGGATATTATGAGAAAGAAATATACAACAACAACATATATAGTGATATTAGATATTTTGGCCATTATTTATATTATTGGAGCAGCATATGGGAACTACTTAAATTATTATGAAACTGATCTTCTTTCAAAAATAGAAAGGAATTTAAATATTTATCTTGCTTCTATATTTTTCCTAGGTGTTATATGGGGGAAAAGTCTACTTTCAAATTCAAAATATATAAGAAAATGAGTTTGTAACATTTTTTTAGTTGCTATATTAAACTGTGAACTTTGATATATATAGTGCTATGTCACAAAATAGAGTTGATGAAAGTTTGGACAAGTATTGCCCGACTAAGGTGGACAAGCCGTCCTTCAGCATTTACCGTTATTTGTGACATAGCTTTAGTTTCGTGCAAGAGAGACCTATGTAATAATAAGAAAGATGATATGAAGCTGCTATATTCTGATTTTACATACTATATTATGGATACGTTGTGATATAATGGTGGTGGTTGATTCGATATTGTTGAATTTTTGCCAAGCTACTTTTATATATGGAGTGATGCTGAGTGATAATAAAATCAAAAACAAGGGCTGCTGTAATAATTGGAATAGCTATAGTGATAGTATCAGTTAGTGTTTTTTTTGCTTACAGGTATATACCAATCCTTTTTGCAGATAAAACATGGATCAAGGAGCTGGGATATAAGGAAAATGAAGTCCATAAACTGACATTTGATTGGTTTGGTGATAGAAGCTGCCCTGAAGTACCTATAAAAATTGGAAATAAGGAATATAAATTGGGCTTTGATACAGGATGCGGTAACGGAATCTTCTTTACTAATGCTATTGAGAATAAAATAGACTATGATTTATTAGGTAAAACAGAGGAACTTAATAGGGATGGGTCACATCGTGGCTGGTCAAAAAGTGTGGAGGTCAGTGAAATTGATGTGTTTGGAAGTTCATATAAAAATATACAAACAACTATATCCGATTGGTCTATGTACTCATCAAAAAAGTTCAATGGAACGATAGGCTTGACTTATTTTAAGTCAAAAGTCATTACATTGGACTATGCGGGACATAGAATAGCAATCAGCAGTAAGCCTATTGATTATTCAAAGCTTAATCCTGATAAATATACTATAATGCCACTTTATAAAACAACAACAAAAGGACAGCAAGACTTACTTTTCTTTGAAGCAGAATATAATAATAAGCAGGTGGCAGTTTACTTAGATACAGGCAAGAATTATTCATATTTAAATAATCCTGATTCAAATTCATTAATCGGTGATAAGCCAAATAAATTTTTTAATATTCCTATAAAAATAGGTAACATGCAGCTGACACTCAAAGAAGTGGCAGAAGCAAAGAATTTTGCTCAAGTGGAAGGGCTTCCTTATCCCGTTATGATAGAATTAAACTCTGATGAAATTTGGAAATGTAATTTACTCGTAACCTTTGATTTGATTGAACAAAAGATTATATTCAGTAAATCATAAATAAACTTATAATTGGTATTTTATTGCTTCTTTAAAGCCAAGCCGTGTCAGTGTCATAAAAACTATATTTTTTAGTCATTGGCGTGAATTACGTTGATGGTACAGCTTAAAATTATTTGTTGGCTAGGGCTATGTCACAGAATAGAGTTGATGAAAGTTTGGACAAGTATTGCCCGACTAAGGTGGACAAGCTACAGGCCGTCGGCATCAACTTTTCTTTGTGACATAGCTTTAGCTTCGTGTAAGAGGCACATAATATTGTATAAAGCTATGGGGTGATTTAAATTGACTAAGGACGAAATATTAAGTAAGGTAGATTACTTAATTCAATTATATAAATGTGGTAAACTCGGCGGAGAGAAAATGCCTGAAGATGAAAATCCAGCATTGCCAAAAGGTTCTTTGGATAATTATTTATATTTTACATTGCCGATGGCACTAAACTATCAGCGTAATTCATATGCGTTGTGGGAAGGTGCACATAAATCCTTTTTGGATAAGGATACAAGGGATATGTTTAATCCGAAACTGGTAATAAATATGTCGGAAGATGAACTAAAATATAAAATGACAAAATATAAAGTAGCGCTGCAGCCTAACAAGCAGCCGATTATTTGGAGAACATTGTGCAGTACATTTGTTAACATGTATGAAGG
>JAEZDX010000531.1 GCA_023417975.1 Bacillota bacterium | reverse complement strand
CTTCTCAAGTGTGTGTAATTATTCAATACTAATACTGAATTTTAAATTTCTCATTAAATTCTCTGACTATTATTTTCATTCCACTATCTAACCTAAACAAAGTATCATTAATGATCTCAATAGGTATCTTTTTATAGTAGGCTTGTGCTATTCCTCCAGTAATACATGCAATCGTATCACTATCCCCTCCCAATGAGATTGCCTTTCTAATGGCATCTTCAAAGTCGTCAGATTCCAAAAATGCAATTATTGCTTCTGGAACAGAACCTTGGCATGAGGAGTCAAACTTATATGCAGGTCTTATATCATCTAATCTTCTGGATAAATCATAATTAAACTTCACTTCAATAGTACGCTTTATATTCTCTTTACTTTCACCATTATTAGCGAGAAATACCGCGACTGCAACTGCCTGCGCCCCTTTTATACCTTCACGGTGGTTATGTGTTACACCTGCACTCCTTTTTGCTTCTTTCATTGCTTCTTCAAAAGTACTGGCAGCAAAACCGATTGGACTAACTCGCATTGCGGCTCCATTACCGTAACTCTTGTATGGTTTTTGATTTCTCGCCTTTAGCCAGTCATTAAACATATTTCCGTACCCGGCATTAGGATATCTATGACCATATTGCTTAAATTTTGCTGCATATGTAGTCCTACTTTCTAATCCATCTTTTATTGGGTTTGAAAAAACTTGTTTACTTAACAATGCATCAGCCACTGCTATGGTCATTACAGTGTCATCTGTAAACCTGGACTCTCTTGAAAATAAGTCAAAATCAATTGTTTTCACGTTATGCCATTCAAATACTGAACCTACTACATCCCCAATTATCGCACCTATCATATTCATTCCACCTATAAAGTCTTATTTATCTTTATCTTTAATAATTCTAATTCTATATTCCCCTAGCTCTGTCTCAATCTTTGTTATAACTTCCGGCGCACCTTCCGTAAAAGCACAGAGTCCATCTATCAAATCACTAGCAAAATCTGATAAATAAGCTGCCGGTATGTACAGTTCTTTTACTTCATTTTTTAAATTAATATATATCCAACCATGTCATGCAAAAGTAAAACCTATTTCAAACATTCTATCACTTTCCTCAGCTTTGTTGGAAGAATACATATTGACTATCCTAATTCATATCCACATTGTACCATAACTGCATATGTTTTAAAATAATAACAATTGCCATCAGAACATGCTGGAATCACACTTATTTCAATCCTAAGAATTAAATGATTTTTTCGGGCAAAACAAAAATGAGCAGACATTGTCTGCTCATTTTTAATGGCGGAGAGAGTGGAATTTGCTCCGGTGACGCTTAAGAGTGGCGGCTTCCCAGCCGCCAAGCGTCCCGCAGAAGGCCATTTAGGCCTTCTACCCCACGGTACGGGTATGTCCCGTACGCCTGATTTCGAGTCACTAAAAACCCTCTAACCTCTCCAAACCTTTTATTTTCAACGTTTATACTTTATATTATACAGAATGGTTCGTATAATTTAGATTTATTAAATCAACTAAATTGTATAACATCTTTTCAAACAATCAATCAAAACTTAATCTGACTAAATGTTATCTCTCATTACTTGTTTCAGCAAATGATATTGAAACTTCATCAGCAACAATCCTAAACTCATTTAATGAATGTTCTTTATTATCGTTGTAACTATGAAGTATTGCTTGAAAATCAAAGTTTCCTATATCAGATAAGTGCGTTTCATCCCAGAGCCACCAGTTGCCAGTATAATTGCCGTCTAACTCCGCCAATTTAACATTATTAAATGTTAAGATTGCTATTCCATCACTTGGCAAGTAACTGCCTATACAGTTCAGTTTAATGACTATTTGGTCTGTATCCTTACTTTCCAGAGATAGTATTTGCGAATCGTGAAAACTATACTTCTCGTTCAGGCTCTTAATGTCTATTGATAATGATCCTTTTATATCTTGATAATACTTATGATATATTTTAAATATATTAGTTTTCGAATCATTGAAGAGTAAATCCCCCAAAACACTTCTATATTTTTCGATTTCAAGCGTTATATTACCATTAGGCATTTTTCCGTAGACAGAAAAGTCATTATTAATTGCATCTCTTAAAGACTCTGGTAGATATTTTAATAAATACGTTTTTTTGTTCCTATAAGTCTCTTCATAAATGAGTTTTTGCTGTATATCATAATCTTTACCTTGTCTTTGATAATACTCCCTAATCTCTTCATTATCTTCTTCACCCTCATCTTTATCTGTAAAGTTCATTAAGAAACTCCAAACTTGCAATTGTTCATGTAATTGTTTAGTAAAAAACTTCATGCTCAAACTCCCCTAAAAGTCACTTTAAAAGTTTAGTTTTATAAACTTAATATTTAATTATTTATATTTTATCTTAAACACTAAATTTTGTGTAATATGCTATATATCCAGAATGATGTAAGATTGAGATAAACCTTTCTTTTGGTATAAACAAAATTAAATCTTCTGTTTGAAAGAAGCATTTATTATAATTAAATCCTTATTCTATGCAAAAGAAAAAAGGCATTGAAGCCTTGAAAACTCTTGGCGGAGAGAGTGGAATTTGGTCCGGTGACGCTTAAGAGTGGCGGCCTCCCAGCCGCCAAGCCGCCAAGCGTCCCACAGAAGGCCATTCAGGCCTTCTGCCCCACGGTACGGCTTTTCATCGTACACCTGATTTCGAGTTGTGTGTTAACCCTTTAATGCACTAAATCCTTTGGATAACCTTTATGATTTATTATTCCATATTCAAGCATTAATTCATCTGTAAGATACTTAGCGCCCTTACAATGTAAATCCCCTATGCCTTCACTTATTAGCTCATAGGTTTGAGATTTATAGAAATAGTCCCTACTTTCTTCTAAATCCTTGCCGGTTTTCTTTGAAAATTCTAAAATAATACTTTGTTATCTCTTGAAAAAGATACATCAGGAGTATCTACTTTACAGTATGAGCCATGATATACTATCAATTCAATACTCCCCTTTCCTTTAACATTTCTATCAGATCTTCTACAATATAGTTTTTGCTTTGAGTGTGTAATGGCTCATAGCATGGTATTATATACTCATCTAAAATATCATTATCTTTAATTAATTCATACACCTTCTTAGAATTTTTTCCTAAAGCCTCTGCTAAACTTTCGATGCAAAAAATAGTAAATTCCAGCCTTTTTTCATCCATTACATCACCTCCAATATACATTATTTACTACATGGTTCATTCCACCATGCTGCCAAAAAAACATATTCTCATAAGTTTTCCTTTTGCTTTTCATCAGCTTTCTCTTCATAAGAATTATTCGCCAATTGTAATATAAATAAACTTACACTAACTAAGCTTATTACTTATATTTTATCATATATACAGATATTTAAAAACCTACAACTATTAAAGCTTAACTTCCATTAATTTTATTGTGAGCTGTCCCGTCGGTTTCAATATCCCTATCTCCATTCTTCTACTTCTGCCATATCGCCTCTACTCATCAAACCTAAAAGTTGACTTCACTACCGTAGTCTTTTGAGTATAATCTTCCCAAACCTTATCCCAAGATCAGTTGTATATAATCAATGTAATACCACCCTGCTTTTGGAGCAGTTTTTAAAAACAATACGAAATAAAAAATCAAGACTTGAGTTGTCTTTCCATTAAATGTATACTCTTCTTAATATATAGAGAACCATATTATTATGGAGGGAGAATTGATGGATATAAAAGAGAATGTTATACAAGTTAAAGACTATTTAACAAAGTCTAATTTACCTGCCAGCGACTATGTCATAAATCCTTATGTTGGTTGTCCACATGCTTGTAAATACTGCTATGCTTGTTTTATGAAACGCTTCACAGGTCATGCGGAAAAATGGGGAACTTTTGTTGATGTCAAGGAATGCGACAAGCCTATAAGTGTTAAAAAGCTTCAAAACAAATCCGTTTTTCTTTCTTCTGTGACAGATTGCTATAATTGTTTTGAAGAAAAATATCAGGTTACAAGAAAAATATTGGCGCAGTTAGCTAATATACAATGCTCCATTGGAATTTCTACAAAATCAAAACTTATTCTAAGGGACATGGATTTGTTAAAGAAATGCAAGGATTTAAAAGTATCTATGTCTATAAATACATTAGATGAAAAATTTAAAAATGATATGGACAATGCAAGCAGCATTAACGATAGGCTTCTTACATTAGAAGAATTACACAACCAAGGAATTTATACAGTGTTATTTATGTCACCGATCTTTCCATACATTACGGATTTTAAAAGTATTATAGAAAGAACTCATACTTATGTTGATGAATATTGGTTTGAAAATCTAAACCTAAGAGGAGAATATAAGCAGAAAATATTAGACTATATTAATGCAAACTATCCAAGCTTATATGATGAATATGAAAAAATATATATTAAAGGCGAAAAAAAATACTGGGTAGATTTATCTATGGAAATACAAAATTATTGCAATGAAAATTCCATAAAATATATCAATTATTTTTATCACCAGCAATTAGTTAAAGAGAAACTAAATAATCAAGGCATCTAAAGACTCATATATTAATATTTTTAAAAACCAGACATACAGCTGTCCTATTTATTATGATAGTATAAAGAAAAAACTAGTGGGTGAAAGCTTATGTTTATTCCACATCTACACTTTGATGGTAAATGTTATCAAGCGATAGAAATGTACGTTAATGCATTTGACGCATTGGTAAATGAGATGATCTTCATTGACAAAGATAACCATGAAAAAGGTATACTTCATGCCGAGATGACAATTCATGGACAAAGAGTTATGCTGAACGATAACCGTAGTAGAAACTGCTCTACTGCTTTTCCATTTGTTCAATTGATAGTGACCTTTGATAATGAAGCAGAATTGAAAAGAGCATACG